>USIG01000009.1 GCA_900554685.1 uncultured Cryptobacterium sp. | reverse complement strand
GGAAGGTAAATACCGTACCTTCTTCTACTGGTGGAGCAAAATTTGGTGCGCTACCTTTTCTCATTACTTCTTCCTCCTTTTATGGTTATGCGAAGCAGTCTTTTTCGATGATTTCGTCGCAGCATGGGTTGTTTGGGTTGCCTTATCTGATGCTCTCTGGCTCTTGGCCTGCTCTTGCTTTTCAGCTACCGCAACTCCAGCGCTTGCTTCTTCAACAGATGCAGGAGGCAAAGTGGATGCGAAGGTGAAAAGCTGAACTTCGGGTCCATACTTCTTGACCAGTTTTGCGTTCTTTGGTTCGCGCGTTTTCCACATAGCATAGAGCGGAGTAGCAACCGCAATAGATGAATACGAACCCGCAATCAAACCAACCGCCATTGCAAAGGCGAAGTCCTTAAGAGTCTCTCCACCAAACAGCAGCATACCGAATACCGGAACAAATGAAGTTAGCGTGGTGTTGATGGTACGAATAAATACCTGGTTGATGGAGTGGTTTGCCATAGACATAAAGGTGCACTTCAGTGACGTTTCCTTCATGTTGTCGTTGATGCGGTGGAATACAACAACGGTGTCATAGAGCGAGTAACCCAGAATCGTAAGCAATGCCGCTACCATATTCGGGGTAATTTCGCGACCAACCAACGCATAAATACCAACCACGATTATGAGGTCGTGCAAAAGTGCTACGACCGCCATGATGCCCATCTTGTATTCGAAGCGAATAGCAATATAGGCAATAATCAGCAAAAGCGATACGGCAAAAGCAATAGCAGATGACTGAATTACGCCCGCACCCCAGTCAGGGCCAACGGTATTAACCTCAAAGCTGTCAGTGGCAACACCAAGCTCGCTTGCAATCTGGTTAGCCGTAGCAGCGGCATCTTCAGGAGAAGTGTTTGCCGTACGAATCAAAAAGCCTGCCGAACCATCAGCGTTGGTAGTCTGCACAACCGCATCGGGCTCACCTGCATCAGCGCATGCTGCACGCATATCTTCAATAGTAATATCACCTGTGTTGTGGAACGCAATCGAAGTGCCGCCCACGAATTCGATACCAAACTGAACGCCTTTAATACCAACTACGGCAAACGACAATACGATCAGTGCGGCAGAGATAGAAAGTAAAATTTTACGGACGCCCATGAAGTTGATATCGCGACGCAAGAAGCGACCCTTTAATTGATCAAGCGTCTTGTGCGTAACGGATTTAGGTATTGCAGCTGAAGGCTGATCGGATTTTGCATTTGCACCTTCTGCTTTTTTCGCGCTAGGACGCAAGTTCTCATCTGGAGCGAGAGTTGTGCCGTTCAATTCGGCATACACCGGTGCTGCCTGCTCGCAGTCTTTAATACCCCAGCGTGTAATAACCTTTGGTGCCAGCAAGCGAATGAGCGGCGCTTTCAAAAGCAGCATCATTACGATGTCGCACACAATACCAAGCGCCAGCGTCATGCCAAAGCCCTTGACCGATGCGCTTGCCAAGAAGAACAAGGTCAACGCTGAAACCAAGGTTACCAAGTCAGCGTCGATCGAGGTTTCAATACCGTGACGTACACCTGTGATAGAGGCCGCTCGCACACTTCGACCCATTCTTATTTCTTCACGGAAGCGCTCCAAAACCAGAATGGACGAATCGGCCGCCATACCAATTGTCAAAACGATACCGGCAATACCAGCCAAAGAAAGCGAGAACAATCCGAACGCTGAAAGCGTTGCCAGCAATCCTAAGTAGAAAATTGCGAAGACTACCATAGCGGCTGCCGTCAAAAGACCAAGGCCACGATAGAAGCAGATCAAATACAGAATAACAAGCGTCAAACCAAGAATTGCGACAAGAAGACCACTCATCAAGGCATCCTGACCAAGGGTAGGACCAACAACCTGGCTCTGTTCGTAATGGAAGCTTACCGGCAATGAACCAGATTCAAGAACGGTCTGCAGTGACTGCGCTTCTTCCAAGCTATAGCCACCGGTAATAGCAACCTGCCCGCCTGTAATTTCACTTTGAACAGCAGGAGCAGACTGAATTTGGCCATCCAAGATAATAACAATCTTGCCATTTGTAGGAGCCAATTCGCGTGTTGCCTGAGCAAATGCTTCGGTACCCGCACTATCAAGCGTCAAGTTGACGGCATAATAGTTGCTTGTCTCCGATTCCTTATCAACAGTTACTCGCGTGATATTTTCACCCGTAATAAGAGGCGTATAAGAGCCACTTACGCTGCGATATTGCATCTCGCCTGTTGGGAATTGGTTGCCCATATCATCGGTAACCATGCCCTGCTGCATATACGTACCATTTTGAATAGCCTGCTGATCAGCCTCATCAGTAAAGGAATCAGCACGCGCAAATTCCAACTTACCGGTTTTGCCGATAGTCTCCAGCGCTGTTTCCGTATCGGAAAGACCAGGGATTTGTACCAAAATCTGGTCATTGCCCTGCACCTGCACTGTTGCCTCAGATGCGCCCAAGGCATTTACACGCGATTCAATGATGGCGCGTGATTTTTCCATATCTTCCTGGGTTACCTCATGGCCATCGGTACCTTGTGCGGTAAGAACAACCGAAAGACCACCTTGGATGTCCAAGCCCTGATTAATTTTGTCTTGAGGAGGCATGAACATAAAGATTGAGCCAATCACAAGAATGATTGTAACTATCAAAAGCCACATGTTACGGCGGTTACTGTTTCCCCCGCCGCCTGCTTGTTTGATGCGCTTTTCGCGCTCCTTTTTACGCTGCTTAGCAGCGGCGGCATTAGCGCGCTTTGCACGGGCGCGATCTTTTTCGCGCTTTCGTTCTTCACGCGCTTTTTCTTTAGCTTTTGCCTCGCGTGCCTTAGCTTTCTCCTTTGCCTTTTTAGCGTCATCCTTCGCTTTCACATCATGAGATTCGTGAGGTGTCTGGGAGGCATCTTGAGAGCTTTTTTCAGCATCACGAGAAGTATCGTCAGGCAAATCTTTTGTGTCGTGAGACTCTTTTTCAGCTCCTGCTGGCGCTTCTTCAGTGTCCTGCTGAGCATGAGAAGTTTCAACTTCTGCGTCTTTAGATTCTTCGCCTTCTGTCTTCTTATTTGGTGTTTCGGCCATAGTTATCCTTCTTGCACATATCAAGAGGGATTCGCTTGCCTTGTTTGCTTTCGTCTCTTGTCATTTAAACAACGCAAGCGAATACACTCTCATTCAAAAGTACATTAACGAATTATGATAGCTTGTTATTCGTAAATCTGCTGTTACTTCTATAAAATTTGCGGTTTATATTAGTAGTCCTGAGCGGCAGGCGAATGCATCCATTCCTGATAAAAGTCTTCATAAGCACCTTGCAAAATTGCCTCTCGGGCACGATTCATCAGGTCTATCAAGAAATGCAAATTATGAATACTGAGTAATATGCTACCTAACATCTCGTTTTGTTTTACCAGGTGGCGAATGTAGGAACGACTATGTGTCTGACAGGTAGGACAGGTGCAGGTTTTATCAAGGGGACCAAAATCGTGAATAAAGCGTGCGTTGCGCATATTCATACGACCCTGCGATGAAAACGCTGTTCCCATACGGGCAGTACGAGTAGGCAAAACGCAGTCAAACATATCCACTCCCTCGTGCACCGCGCGAACTAACGTGGTGGGGTTTCCCACTCCCATGACGTAACGCGGTTTGTTTTCGGGGCAGGCGCGTGCGACACCGCCCAACGTTTCAAACATAACCTCATGGTCTTCGCCTACCGAATAGCCGCCAATGCCAAAACCCTTAAAGTCTTTATGACCATTGCGAAGGCTTTCGTCGCTGATCTCTTTTAAGCGCCTGATGGACTCAAGACGCATATCCAAGTTCATTCCACCCTGACAAATTGCAAACAGCGCCTGATCTTCGCGCGTATGCGCCGCCAAGCAGCGCTTTGCCCATGAAGAAGACAGATCAACCGCACGCTGCACAAATTCACGCGTCGCAGGATACGGAGGGCATTGATCAAGCTGCATGATGATATCTGCCCCTAATTTCTGCTGGATATCCATGTTAATCTCAGGCGTCCAGCGAATTTTGCTGCCATCGTAAATAGAAGAAAAGGTCACCCCATCATCATCAAGCTTGAGCGTATCTGCCAATGAGAAAATTTGAAATCCACCCGAATCGGTGAGAATTGGACCATCGTAGGCCATAAACTTATGAAGCCCACCCGCCTCGGCAATTAAGTCAGCACCGGGACGCAAAGAGAGATGATAGGTATTAGAAAGAACGATTTGCGCACCGAGCTCTTTAAGCATCTGAGGGCGAATACCCTTTACTGTTGCGCTCGTGCCTACCGGCATAAACAAAGGAGTACGCACCGTACCGTGTGCTGTTTCAAACAAACCAGCACGAGCATGACCCGATTGGGCCTCCACGGTAAAATCAAAGAGTGCCATGTTATGCATCACGCTCCCCATCAGATGATGCCTCGCATGTCGGCAAAGCTTCAACAAACTTCAAAAAATCAGCCATGGAACCGTGCTTTACCGTTTCGATGTCGAAGTCATCAGGATTAAGTAGCCAATCAGTAACCAAATACCCATCTAAGCCCAACTGCATAGCAGCTAAATCTTCACGAGTATTATTGCCTACCATCAAAATTTCCTCAGGTTTAAGACCAATTGCATCAACATTTTCGCGATAGTAATCCAAATGAGGCTTTGTGCTTGTTGAATTGTCATAGGTGGTAATGCGCTCAAAATCGTCAGGATTGCACCCAGCCCATTGCACGCGCTTTTCTACCGCAATACGAGGAAAGAGAGGCATCGTGGTGAGATAAAGACGATATCCTTTTTCCTTCAAAAGGCTTATTACCTTTGCCGATTCTGGAGTAGGCGCAATGAGCGCCCCCAACTCATCAAAAACCGTAGTATAGAATTCATCCATAAGCTCTTCATAGGCTGGTTTTTCATCATCGCTGATATCAAGAAGCGCACAAAACGTATGCCAAAAACGCTCGTCGTTTCGTCCACCTTCTTCTTTGATCATCGCAAACACGCCTTTATTGAGCGCATCAACAAAACGTTTTGGATCGTGGCCATGCTGAGCAGCAAACGCTCCAAGCGCTTCAAAATAGGCCTTTAAGAACCCATCCATATCTACAGGGAGCAGCGTCCCATCTAAATCGAAGAAAACTGCCTTATAAGCTCGCGCTTGATTACCTCGTTGGGGCATTGTGGGCATTCCTTCCTATACGCATCGAATTTAGTAATCAGATGTTAGTATAGAGTACGCTGAAAGGAGTGAGAGACGAACCTATGAAATTACTACTTCATGCTTGCTGTGGACCCTGTTCGCTTGAGCCTATCAGGCTTTTACAGGAAGAAGGTCACGATATAACCATTGCGTATATGAATTCCAATATTGCACCAGCAAGCGAATATGAGCATCGTTTGTCTACACTTCTCACCTGGGCTCAAACGCAAGGAATTCCCGTTATTGAAGGACCCTACGAACCTGCACGCTGGCAGGAAGCTATTCGAAACGCATGGCAGCCAGCACATACCCCAGATATTTCTTCTGCATCCGATTCAATCCCTTTCGATACAGGTATTGATCCCGAATTTGATCCTGCACGGAATCCGGATTTTGCCTATCTCTATCACGACCGAGATAATCGTTGTCGTGCCTGCTATCGTTTGCGCCTTGAAGAACTTGCACGCTATGCATACGACCACGGATTTGAAGGCATTGGAACCACTCTTACCGTAAGCCCTTATCAATACACCGCTATAATTCATGAGGAATTAGAACGAGCAGCTAAACCCTACGAAGGCCTTTCGGTGGTATTTAGGGATTACCGTCCGTATTATCCTAATGCCACGAAACGAAGCCGTGACTTAGGTATGTATCGTCAAAATTATTGCGGATGCGCGTTTTCCGACAAGGAAGCCTCTGCGGAGCGACAGGCGCGTAAAGCTGCCCGAAAAAAGAAAAAAGCCGAAGAAAGAAGAGCTAAATTGCAAGCTTTAACCACTAATGATTTCGACTACGAACTGCCCGAAGAACTTATCGCTCAAGAACCTGCCCCTATTCGTGATGAATGCAGACTTTTGGTCATGAAGCGCGATACAGGCACTCTTGAAGATAAAATATTCCGTGACATCATCGACTATCTTCAGCCAGGTGACTTACTTGTTGCCAACGAAACGCGTGTTATGCCCGCACGCCTTATTGGCCATAAGCGCGAAACAGGAGGCACTGCAGAGGTATTTTTACTTCGCGAAGCAAAACAGAATGCAAACCGCACTAATCAATCTGCCACATGGGAAGCACTGGTGCGTCCCGGAAAACGCCTAAAGCCAGGTGCTGTTGTAGATTTCACCGCATCGGATGCCACTTCCAATGAAAACTGCGAGACCACCTATGCAAATGACCAGGTGGTGCTTAGTGCAGAAATTATCGATTGGGTTGAAGGTGCTCAAAAAGGCGAACGTCTTGTGCGTCTTACAACGCCTCTCCCTTCGCTTGATGAAGCACTTCACGCTGTTGGACACACGCCCCTGCCGCCCTACATCAAAAATTACGCAGGCGACGAAGAGCTCTATCAAACCGTCTATTCACATGAAGAGCGCTCTGCAGCTGCCCCTACTGCAGGGCTTCATTTCACCCCAGAACTGATTGAACGCATCAAAGAAAAAGGTATTGGCTGGGAAACGGTCCATCTAGAAGTTGGTCTCGATACATTCCGTATCGTCGAAGAAGATAATCCCCGTGACCATCAAATTCACACCGAGCGTTACACCGTCCCTCAGAAAACGGTTGATGCTATCAATAAGACCAAAGAACAAGGTGGACGAGTTATTGCTGTAGGTACAACAAGTGTACGCAGTCTTGAATCTGCCTGGGATGAAAAGCGTGGGTTAGTCGCTCGTGATCGAGAGGCAACCAGCCTTTACATTCTGCCAGGATATGAGTTTAAGGTGGTTGATGGCCTTATTACGAATTTCCACGTGCCACGCTCAACCCTCATGATGCTTGTTTCGGCGTTTTCAACACGCAATAACATAATGAAAGCATACCGTCATGCGATTAAACGCAAATACCGTATGCTCTCTTTTGGCGATGCTATGTTTATACGATAGAGAAACATCTCTCAATGATGTTTCTCTGGGTTTGTATTAGTTGCTGGATTTGCGTCGTTGTCAAGTTTGCATTCGTTAGCGAGCTTGTATTTGTTGGCGATTTCACGACATTGGTACTTTTTGCCCGTTAGCAACCCCACACCAATCGATACCTTCGTATTCGTTGGCGATTTCGCACAACAACCACTTCGTTAGCGCATGTCTTTCTTTTCTAAATCGGCATCCATGCGAGCAACGAGCTTTTCCATTGATGCGCATCCACATGAAGAAGCTCCCTGATGATCGGCCATCGTACAACAAGAGGCATCTTTTTGACCACCACTTCCCGAGTGGTGACCACAAGCACCGCACCCATCACATCCAATATGTTTTCCTGCACGATGTGAGCGAATCATGCTCAGTATTATGACAGCAACGATTGCTACAAGAATCGCGCTTACTAGTAGCGTACCTAATGTCATGTATCAAGACCCGCTTTCATAGCTAATGCAATTACATACTAATCTTATTTGCCTGATTGGTGCTGCTTTCTTATTCCGATACCGCCATCGCTTCCGACGGCGGTATCGTTTTCAATACTAGTTTTCTCGTTTCGCTCTAAGCGTTGCGATTGTTTCAATTCGCATCTTAAGCCATTGCTTCAGCTTCTACCGCACGAACACTTTCTGTCTTACCAGCCCACTTATTGGGACGAAGCAAAAGCCACAGGAACGCGACGAACAGTGCGAGAGCAAGAATAGTGAAGAAACCAAAGGCAACCTCGCCTGTAAGCAAGCCAAAGAATTGGTAGACCCACAAAGCCACTACCCAAGCGATTCCGCACTGATAACCAACCGCCGCAAAGAACCATTTGACATTATTCATCTCTCGCTTGATAGCACCCATTGCCGCAAAGCAGGGGGCACACAACAAGTTGAATGCCATAAACGAATAAGCCGTGACCATAGTAAATGCTGCCTGAACATTTTCATACCAACCAGCATCGCCTGCGTAAAGAATACCAAACGTGCCTACAACGTTTTCCTTAGCAATAAGACCAGTTATCGTAGCGGAAGCTGCCTGCCAATCGCCCCAACCAAGAGGAGCGAAAATCCAGCAAATTGCACCACCAAGTACAGCCAAGAGTGAATCGTTTTGATCTTCTACCGCTTGGAAAACACCATCAATAAAGCCATAGCTTGAGATGAACCAGATGATGATACATGCCAAGAAGATAATCGTACCGGCTTTCTTAATAAATGACCATGCGCGCTCCCACATGCTACGAAGAACGCCACCGAGTGTTGGCAGGTGGTACGCAGGAAGTTCCATAACAAAAGGAGCAGCATCGCCCGCAAAGAAACGTGTCTTCTTCAAAATGATGCCCGAGCACAGAATTGCTGCAAGGCCCAAGAAGTAAGCAGAAGGAGCAACCCACCAAACACCGCCAAAGATTGCAGAAGCAAACAAGGCAATGATGGGCATTTTAGCGCTACAAGGAATAAAGGTTGTCGTCATAACAGTCATACGGCGATCGTTTTGGTTCTCAATCGTACGAGATGCCATAACACCTGGCACGCCGCAGCCCGTTCCAACCAAAATAGGAATAAACGATTTTCCTGACAAGCCAAAACGACGAAAGACGCGATCTAAGATAAACGCAATACGTGACATGTAGCCGCAGGATTCTAAGATAGCCAGTAAGAAGAACAAAACAAGCATCTGAGGAACGAAGCCCAAAACAGCGCCAATACCAGCAACGACACCATCAAGAATCAGAGCCTGCAGCCAATCTGCAGCATCAAGTGCTACCAGAGCATTTTCGACAAGAACAGGAATGCCAGGTACCCAGGTACCATAGTTTGCGGGATCGGGAGCACTACCCTCAAGTTCGGCAGCGTATCCTTCTGCATCAATTTCGGCCTGCTCCCCATCAGCATTTATGTAGCTTGCCGTTATGCCAGCTGCCGCTGCATCATCAACAAATGATTCGGATTCAGGATCAAGGCCAGCTTCAATACCAGCTGCCTCAAAGGCCGCAATCGCGTTTTCGTCTCCTGCATAAGGAGCCAACACATCAAGCGATTCCTCATACGTTGCTGCATCTACCTCAATAATTTCATTCTCGCCCGATTCGTCATCATAAGCCTCATAACTTCCCGTTATGCCCGCAGACTCTGCCTCAGACAAGAAGGTTTCAGAAGAAGGATCAAGACCAGCAGCAATTGCGGCTGTTTCGAAGGCATCAACACTGCTTTCAGCATCCTCGTAAGCTTCCGTGTCTTCATCAAACTGTTCCTGACCAGCACCTATAAACCAACCATCACCGAAGAGGTTATCATTTGCCCAGTCAGTGGCCGCAGTACCGACCGTTGAAATTGACAGATAATACACCAGTGTCATAACAATGACGAAAATAGGCAGCGCCAAGATTCGATTTGTCACCACGCGGTCGATCTTGTCAGAAATGCTCATCTCTGAAGACTTGCTGTTCTTTTCCCGACAATGATCGATTATGGAAGAAATATAGGTGTAACGGTCGTTGATGATAACGCTCTCGGAATCATCATCGTGCTCTTTTTCAAGCTTTTCGATAATGTCGTCCACATGAGGGGCATTATCCATGGCATCAATTATTTTCTTATCCTTTTCGATAAGCTTGATAGCATAGAAACGCTTCAGTTGAGAAGGAACTGATGCGGGAAGGCGATCCTGTACAGCCAAAATAGCTTCTTCTGTCGAAGCAGAAAAAGTAATTGGTGTTGCAGGTGATGCAGACTGAATGGTTTTGAGGCAGTTAACCACCTCATCAATGCCTTCGCCTTTGAGTGCCGAAATTTCCACAACGTTGCACCCAAGCTCTTTTGCAAGTTGTTCAGCGTGAATTTCATCACCGTTGCGTCGAACGATATCAATCATGTTGACCGCTACAATTACCGGAACACCCATTTCGAGAAGCTGCGTAGTTAAATACAGATTGCGTTCCAGATTGCTGCCATCAACAATATTCAGAATTGCATCAGGATGTTCTTCAAGAATAAAGTTGCGTGCAACAACTTCTTCTAAGGTATAGGGAGACAAAGAATAAATACCTGGCAAGTCAGTAATCTCAATAGACTTATCGGCCTTGAGCTTGCCTTCTTTCTTTTCAACCGTAACACCTGGCCAGTTGCCAACATACTGATTGGCTCCTGTCAAAGCGTTGAATAGGGTTGTTTTGCCACTATTCGGGTTGCCAGCAAGTGCAACTCTCATTCCAAATCCTTTCAATGTTAGATACGGTTAACTCGAGATGAAATAAAAAAAACTATTCCACCTCAACCATTTGAGCATCTTCTTTACGAAGAGACAGTTCATAGCCACGCACAGTTACCTCTACAGGATCTCCGAGAGGTGCTACCTTACGCACGAAAATCGAGCATCCTTTAGTGATACCCATGTCCATGATTCGACGCTTAACCGCACCATCGCCCTGGAGCTTTACCACCTGAACGGTTTCGCCTTTTTTTGCTTCTCTGAGAGTTCTCACCTATCCCCCTTTCCGGATGTAACCACAAAACACCCATGATGCCCTGCATCCGGTGCCGCTTTTTGGCCTTGCTTGTGCCTTAGTACTCTCCTGAACGCCGCACTTAATATGCACTCAGTGCTGCAACTTAGGACCACCCTTGGCACTAAACATGTAGTACTGCACTCAATGCGCACTCACCACTGCCCTTGGCACTGCACTTTGCACTGCTCTTAGTACTGCAACTTAGCATTGTCTTTAGTTCTACTCTTAGTGCTGCAACTCAGCATTGTACTTAGGGCTTCCCTTGACACTGCATCACAAGGCGCTCCTTTTTTCGTCTAACAATAGCCACCACCATTCACACTAAACAGCAATATGTTTGGCAAGCTCCGAAGAAAGCGCAACACGTGAACCCTTAATATTCACAATCAAGTTGCCACCAATACGAGAAATAACCGTGATGCACTCACCCGGAATGAATCCTAAATCCTCCAAATGACGATGCACTTCACCATATCCTCGAAGCTGTTTTACGTGGTAAGTACCATTTTTCTTTACTTCAGATAAAACCATGGTGTTCACTCTTTTCGTGTGAAAATAGCCCGCCTTAATGTTAGACATCTCTAACTAACACATGAATGTTAACCCCGTCTAACAAGAGCGTCAATACCTAGAGTGAAAATTGTTAGCCACGGATAATAATTAATGCTTACTAATTTTCTTGGTTGGTTTTGTCGAAAAGGCGTTCCAATTCTTCAGGAGAGATGCTTTCGTCGCTTAATTCAATATTGAAAGCACGCGCAACCGCATACGCCTGTTCTCTACGCAGTTGCGATTCAGCGCTCTTCCCTGCTTCGTTTAGGTATACCGAAGAAAGCAAAAGTGTACGAGAAACGTATTCCATAAGCTGAGGATCGGATTGAGAGAGCTGAAGCATTGCCGCCATTGATTCTGGCGCCATCCTCAGTAAAAGCGCGCCATCCATTTCAGTTGCATCTTCAATAGATTGATCAAGCAATTCCGCAGCAGAAACAGGATCGCTGTCACCACGAGCACGTTGCAAACTTTCGCGAATCGCATTCGCAAGCTGAACAAACATACGCAACAAATAATCTTGCTGGAGCATGATTCAATAGCCTCCTTTTACTAGCCTGCTCTTGCCCGTAAACGATCTTGTTGTCTTACGCTTTAGCACCCGGCAAAGGAATCCCCAAATGAGCATAAGCTCGCTCAGTTGCTTGCCGCCCTTTCGGAGTACGCAACAATAAACCTTGCTGCAATAAATAGGGCTCATACACGTCCTCAAGAGTATCAGGCTCTTCAGAAAGCGCAGATGCGAGCGTGGATAGTCCAACAGGATGACCAGCAAACTGGACACACAACAATTCAAGGATTCGGTTATCTATAGGATCTAAACCAAGCGAGTCAACCTCAAAAAACGCCAGCGCTTGGGCTGCGCAGTCTTCGTCAATAGGGCTAATCCCTTTTACTTGTGCCCAATCGCGTACTCGCTTCAAAAGACGATTCGCCAACCGCGGAGTTCCTCTGCTCCTTCGCGCGATTTCCAAAGCGCCTTCCTCAAGAATATCCACCTCTAAAATCTGAGCAGATCTTCTAATGATAAGAGCCAGCTCTTCAGGGGTGTAATAGTTCAGGCGAAATGATATGCCGAAGCGATCTCGCAACGGACCGGTTAAAAGCCCTGTTCGCGTAGTTGCCCCAATGAGAGTAAAGTGTGGCAAATCAAGGCGAATAGAACGAGCAGCAGGCCCTTTTCCCACAACAATATCAAGCGCAAAATCTTCGAGAGCAGGGTACAACACTTCTTCAACCATGCGATTGAGACGATGAATTTCATCAATAAAGAGCACATCGCCCTCTTCAAGGTTGGTAAGAATTGCTGCTAGATCTCCCGTTCTCTCAATTGCAGGACCACTGGTTGTTTTGATGCGAACACCAAGCTCATTTGCCACTACGCTAGCCAATGTAGTCTTGCCAAGACCGGGAGGGCCCGAGAACAAAATATGATCCACCACATCATGTCGCGCCCGTGCCGCTTCGATTAAGATAGACAGACTTTCTTTGACTTTAGTCTGGCCTAAATAATCCTTCAAATGAGTAGGTCGAAGACTGCGATCTAGCACAAGATCATCTTCGGTTAAAGAAACCGAGCAGGCTCGCGCATAGGGATCTTGTTTTTCTGTGCCTTGTCCAGACTCCTGCTGCGTATCCTCAGAAGCAGAAAGAGAGGAGGCTTCAAACAAAGCACTTTCTATTTCAAATTCATTAGCCACTTATCGTCCAAACCTATCTCACTATTTTCAAGCTCTTAGTACCTTTTAGTTCTAAGCGCTGCATTTTTCAAGCTGAGTTGCTCTTCTCAGCTTCAATTCGCCTTGCAGCCAAAGCCCTTCAGCGTTCAATCTTTACTAGACAAATGCCTATAGATAAGCTTCCGTAGACAAACGTCCGCAAACAAGCGTCCGTAAGGTAAGCAAGCGAAAGCGGGTACCTGTAAACAAGCAAGTAAATAAGCGGACACCTACTAACAAACACCTCGCTTATTTGCCTAATCGTTTAAGAGCATATTGCAATAGTACCGTCTCAGATGCTTCTTCGGGAGCCCCCTTAAGAGAAAGTCCTGCTTCTTCTGAAGTAAATCCCATTGAAAGCAATGCTTCAGTAACCGCCTTTTTCGCATTAAGCGCCTGCTGGAACATTTCTGAGGTAGAGGTTTGCGTTTGCCCTGTGAACGATTCTTTTAGTTCAAGAACTATACGAGAAGCCATCTTCTTTCCAACACCAGGAACCCGCTGAATTGCCGCATGATCTTGCGCGACAATAGCGGCTATCGCATCACTTGGATCAAACGTGGAGAGTACCGCTAAGGCAACTTTGGGACCAACACTGGAAACCGAAGTGAGACGTAAAAACAAATCCTTTTCTTCGGGATTGAGAAATCCATACAAAACCAGAGCATCATCACGAAGCTGCAAATGCGTTAGTACCTGAACGGTGTCACCCGGCATACCAAGACGCGATAAACTTCTGCTTGACATTAACACCTGATATCCAACGCCATGAACGTCAAGTATCGCCGAATCAAGCGATGTCGCAACTAAAACGCCTTTTAAGCACGCAATCATAATGCGTCCGCCTTTCCCAATGAAGCAATATCGTAATTCGCAAAACAGATTGCAGCCGCTAAAGCATCTGCCGCATGATCGGGTTTAGGTTTTGACTCTAAATTCAAAAGGTGCTGCACCATATATTCGACCTGCGCTTTATCAGCTGATCCGGTTCCGACAATGGCTAACTTAATCTGCTTCGGAGAATACTCACTAAACCGATCAACAGCAGGTGCGCAGGCAGCTAATGCGGCTCCGCGCGCTTGACCCGTCGCAAAAGCACTTGTGGTATTCGTTCCAAACCACACTGTTTCTATGCTGACGCAACTAGGCTTATAACGAGCAACGACCGCTGAGATTTGACCGTAGATTTTATTGAGTCTCTCGGGTAATTGCTGACTTGCAAAGGTTTCGATACAACCATATGCCACACATGCCAGCCGATTTCCTTGCTGGGAAACTACGCCCCAGCCCGTATGAGCAAGACCGGGATCAATCCCTAAAATAATGCGTTGTCGATTCATGTGATGCACGAACTATTGCTCCTATTATCAAACATTTGTTCGTATAATAGCACAAACGACCCAGGACTGCGCAAGCCTAAAGAACCTGCAGAAGAAAATGACTTTTGTGCGCCTCAATTTTGCGCATCTATTATAGATATCTACTAAAGTATCTGCTAAATAAAGTACCTACTGAAGTGTTTACTGAAATACCTATTAAAGTTCTTACAAAAGTACCTACAAAGCGTTTGCTGAAGCATCTACTAAAGTGTTTGCTTAAAACGCAAGGCGCTTAAAGACCGATCTTTTCAAAATACGCTAACCATTTTTGAAACGATTCATCGCTGATAGCATGTTCCATCTGACACGCTTCTTCTTCAGCAACCTGCTTCGAGAGTCCAACCTTTTCTGTTAAAAATCGCGTAAGCATTTCATGACGTTTCAAAACAGCACACCCGTAAGCATACCCATCGTCGGTAAGGGTGATATCCCCATAATAGGGCTGTTCAAGCATGCCCGAATTTTTCAAACTAGTTACTGCCTTAGAAACCGAAGCTTTCGAAACTCCCATTTTGGCTGCTATGTCAACCGAACGGACCGATTGCGTTTGACTACCGCCTAGCATCACAATTGCTTCAAGATAATCCTCATGGGACATGGAAACCTTTTCCACAACTTCCCCTTCCCGATCGATACGTCGATGTAACAAAAATCGCCTTATATACATAGTATACTGATGCAGCAACACATACTCATGAAAGTTGGATTTATGGTTACTAATCGCTACATTGATACTCGCGGAAAATGCGAAACGCCCGTAACATTTACTGAAGCAGTAGTAAAAGGTTTAGCTACTGGTGGCGGCCTTTTTGTTCCAGAAACGCTTCCCTATTTAAGTCTGGAAGAAATTCTTTCTCTTACCAAACTTCCCTATGCAAAACGAGCTGCCTATCTCTATCGTGCTTTTGGCATTGATCTGCCCGAAGAGACGATAGATCAACTGATGGATGCCGCTTATGGTAAGCGCTTTGACGATGCCGCGATTTGCCCCATTACCTCCCTTGATGAATCCACTCATGTTCTTGAATTATGGCACGGTCCGACCAGTGCTTTTAAAGATATGGCTCTGCAATGCCTGCCCTACTTTTTTAGCGCAAGCGCTGCCCAGCTGCGAGAACAAGGAAAACTCAACAATACGTTTTTAATTCTTGTTGCAACCTCAGGCGATACCGGAAAGGCTGCTCTTGAAGGATTTCGCGATAAGGATGGAATAAAAATTGCGGTCATGTACCCAGATGGGGGCGTGAGCGATATCCAATACAAACAAATGGCAACTCAGCTTGGTGACAACGTCATGGTTTGGGCAGTCACTGGAAATTTTGATGATTGCCAAACAGGAGCCAAAAACGTCTTTAACGACGAATCATTTGCTCAAAAATTGATGGATGAACATGCTGTTGCTCTTTCAAGTGCTAATTCAATTAACTGGGGTCGTCTTTTGCCTCAGGTTGTTTATTATGTATCCAGCTATGCCGAACTTGTTGCGCAAGGAAAACTAGAGGCTGGACAGCTTTTGGACGTATGCGTTCCAACTGGCAACTTTGGCAATATCTTAGCTGCTTGGTATGCAAAACAACTCGGTACTCCCTTGGGAACATTATTCTGCGCAAGCAACGAAAACCGAGTACTTACCGATTTTATCAATTCGGGTACCTACGACATTTCAAACCGTCAGTTCGTACTTACCCCATCTCCCTCTATGGATATTCTTGTTTCTTCTAACGTCGAACGTCAGCTGTTTGAATTAAGCGGAAGAAATGCCGAAGCCATTGCAACATGGATGGAGCAGTTAAAAACAAACAAGACTTTCACGATTGACAGCAAGACGCTTCAAAAGCTTCAGACAGATTTCAAAGCAGAAGCCGTCAATAGCGAAACATGCCTCCGCACAATCAAGGAAGTCCATGATTCTTTCGGTTATCTGATCGATCCCCACACTGCTGTTGCCTATAAGGTTGCAGAACAACTCCGCGGTGAAAACCCCGTGTTGATAGCTTCAACTGCTCATTGGGCAAAATTCGGAGAAAACGTTTATCGTGCGCTTCACGATCTTAAGCCAAAGGAAGACTTGCCTGAACAGATTGCCTCACTGAGTGGCTGCGAGCTTAACGAACTCATCGCTAAAGAGGCGCAAAGCCACAATATTCCACAGGGCTTAGCTGAACTCGACTCGCTACCAATCCGCTTTAGTGAAACCATTTCTGGAACCACCGAAGCAATCGAAGAAGCAGTTGATTCATTCCTAGCTCGCTAACAAGCTCTTCGATTCGTTTGCCAATATGTTGATCTGCTACCTATTTGTGCAAGCATCCTTTTGAGGAATCTTTACCCTTATTACTATTTCAAACAAATCACCAAGCGCCGCCTGATCCTTGAGAGAAGGTGGCGTTTGTGTTTCTCTGTCGATTATTTCTTTGTCAAACAAATCAGGATTTGCTGTTTGATTACCTAAAACCTGCGACACACTACATTCCACTTCACAAGGTATTCGATTTTTAGAACATTCTCTGTCCTGATCTTCCAAGATGCATGGGGTTTGTTCTTTCACTTCCTTCGAGACAGAGGCAACTCGAGGCTCTTGCGAATCGCGGTATTCTATCAAACACTGCTCTTCCGAAGAGAACACATGCAAACAGCCGTAGCACACATCCATATCAGCAAAACAACGCGCATGACACACAGGACATTCTTTTATCCCTTGTCTTAAATCTCTTGCCAAATTTTCTTGCTGATCTTTACTAAAAGAAGCTCCTATATCCTCTTTTTGAGGAATAACCTGGGTTTCCTGTTCATTGATTACCACCCTAGACATACACTTTCACCTCTTCCCCTTCACGAAACCATCGTTTCCCTATACAAGAACGCTTTTCCAATACCCCTTTTGCGCCACTGCAACGCACTATTTTCCCCGGAGAAAGAGACTTTTTTACCAAAAGCACCTTTCCTTGACTATCAAAAAACGCGATATCAAGATCCTCTTTCATCCCAAACGTATGAATAGAGCTACAAGGCGATATGAGCAGCAGGCATCTATCGGGTCGCTTTACTAAAAACCCTGCTAACCTATCTCGAAAGCGCGTTGCAACAACAAGATTGATCAAAAAGTTATCCTCTTTTTGCACCTTTCACACACCCTCTTAGATCTCTCATGTATTTTCGTCCCACAAATACCTATCAACACTTTTCCATCCGTTTCCTGGCTTCTTCTGCCTTTTAACTCCCCATACAAAACCTTCTCTGCCTCTCATACAAAGCCTTTCTCGCCCTCCCTAAACGAAAGACTTGGACGATTGAACTTGCCTGTTTGGGGCTTAACTTTTTGGAACTTTTTCGTCTGGAGTCTTTTCGAAAACCAAAACGACCGAAGTTTCCTCTCCTATTGATGCGCACGTTACTGCAAGCCAGCAAAATGCACCCGAATCTTTTGCGAACGTAGCGGCAAAATCCTGCCCACTCGGTACATAATTCCATCCTTTTCCCTCTAGCCCTTTACGTATTTCAGTCATAGTTTCTTCGAGTGATTTATCGCTGGTATATCCAACAGTTCTTCCGTCGTTTGAGACGGCAACTGATTCACCTCCTAGCCCTATTTCCTCATCAAAGCCAACAGGAAGATCATTTGAGAAATGACCCTGCCAAGAAACATCACTATCAAGAGAAACAACGTCGTCTGGACTACGTTCCTCATGCGAAATACTGAGAGCATCAAGAAGATCTGCGCTGCCTAGCTGTATCACTCCTGGATTAGAATCAGCAAAAGAAAGGGCTGCAAGGATTAATCCTCCCCCTATAAGCAAAGCCCCTATCAACTTTGCTTTTGGGTATAAAAAACGCTTTTGCTTTTTAGGTAGTGTTCTTGTTTGCTCCTGCAAGCTTTGTTTGTCGTTATTTCTATTTTGACTAACCCCTTGACGTGATGTTTTCTCATCGCTCCAACGAGAGGTTTTCTTATCTTGCTCTTTTATCTTCTGATTTGTTTGTTTTGAAGAATTCCGGCCCAATACACCACTAGTCTGCTTAAGACAGTAGTCGCCTGATCGAATACGATTCTGTAATTCTTTGCGTAATTTGTTCCGCTGATTGCGCCCAAGAGAACCTCTCATAGCAAAACACCCGCCTTATACACATCCACCGTAAGCGATTCACTATGAGATAGCGGAGGAAACGAAACACCAAACGCACCTGATAAACTACCTTTTCCAAAAAGAGTGGGACTAAATTTCAACGTTCCCTCAAAAACGACAAGCTCTCCTGATACTCCGCGAGAATTCACTTCTACTTCTATATGATCAGCAGAAAACTCACTCTGCAAAGATTCCAATATTAAAGCGCAAGATCGATCTGTCCCCTGCTCGTAAGCAGGAGAAGCAGCATAGGTGCAAACCAGAGATCGAAACGACCGATCGAATGCCGCGCATTCCGAAAAGAACAGCACCGCGTTAACAGCAATAAGTCCAATAATCAAAGCAGCAGGAAATGCAATGACAAACTCAATAGTCATCTGCCCAGAAAAACCTTTAGATGAGAGACCGCGATCTTTCTTTATCGCCATTGTCGCACCCCCGTCCAAGAGGCAACAACCGAATAAAGCTGGTCCAAACCACTCTGAAATGCATTCGATAAGCCTTCGGTAACAAACGAAGGAAGAGACACTGTTATAGGAATCTCAACTTTTCCTTCAATCAGTACTATTGTCGCTATTTCGAAATCAGCACTAAGAGAATCGACTACCGACGAAGCAAGAGACTCCGCAGCTGATACAGCACCATTAATTCCGCCTTCTCCGTATTGAATTGCAGCATTTTTCATTGAAAGAAGATGAGCAGAAAAAGCAGAACCATCAGCCGAAAGGACATGATAAGAATTGACCAGCACTGCTTTTCTCGCCAACAAATCAGGAGGAGAAAATCCGATTTGATCAACTCGCTTTTCAAAAGCATCGGCAGCCCAGGTTCCTAATCCGCTTGCGCTCGAAAGAGGAATAGCATTCAGTGCTTTTTCAATCGACGAACTCAGCGCTTCATGCCCATCGGCATAAACACCCAACAAACCAGACCATAGTCCTAGAACTGTCCGTGCCGCTCCTACCGCAGCGTTTTGCGAATCAAGCCCATCAAGAAACGACGTTATTACGTTTTTTCCTTCATCAGAAGATTCACGAACAAGTGTTGAAGCAGAAAGTGCTGCCCGCATCCCAAGCGATGCCGTTCCTTCACTTCCCACAAATACCGAGGGAAAACGAGAAGACGGAGCGGAAGGATCAGCCACAAGAGCAATAGCTCCCCAATGACCAGGAGGAAGAACCTTTAGCCGCTTTGCGCAAACCTCGGATATCCCCTCAAAAATATGGTCAAAAAGTCCCTCGGCGGTATCTTTAATATCTCTACTTAGGGGATCAAGTACTGACCGAGCTTTTTCATATTCTTCTGCAGCTTTTGCTACTTCGTTATAGTGAAATTCATAACCGTTTTCAATGTTTGAAGAAGCGGCAGCAACCTTTCCCATACTGCTCGGTGCAAATTTGCAATAAGGACAAATTGTATACGCGCCGTTGTTATCCATTTCTTTAAGAGAAGCACTCCCTGCCCTTATTTGATTTACACATCCAGGACAACCCTCCCAAGCATGAAGAGAAAACAGCCCTTCTAAGTTTTGGGTTTTTGGATAAATTGCATCGGTATAAAGAGAGGTCGATTTCATCTCAGTTGTATTTTTGGGAAGTAAAGGAAACAGAGCTTCAAATGAGCCATCTGTTTCATGAACATATCCCTGGCCAACCGTTTTTATCGCAAAAGCATAGAATTGTTTTCTTAGTGCAGAATTAGCTTGCTCATCAACCGAAGTTCCTTGAGGACGCTCGATTTCATAACGAGTTTCATAATAATGCTGAGAACGAGATAACGCCGCCTGAAATGTCCAGGTGTCTATCGAAGAAAAATACGGATTATCAGCCCCACTCATTCCTGCGAGATGAGCAGCACGCTCATACATACAATATTCGCTTTTGCTTCCTGAATCATGAATGTAAGCCTTTTTCTTCCATGCATTTGCCTCTTTGGCTGCCTCTTCCGCTTTTGCTGCTTGATCTTGTAATGTCTCGTGCTTTTCCTCGGCGTAGCTTTGAGCCTGATCCGATTTCTCAAAAATGAGCGATTCTCCTTGGTCTCCTTCCCAGGGAGCTAGAACCACAATGCCGTAATAATGCGAACTCCCTTCAGCTGAATTTGCCGCAAGCACCTCTTGAGCTTTTGCCGTGGCTATAAAAGGAAGAGCTTTCTGTAAAGTATCGAGCGACTTTTGCGCAGATTCATAAAATGAATCACGTGCTTTTCCGAGTTTTGCTGAAGCATCCAATAGACTTTTCGATAAAGGTGCCGTAGGAGGAATACAAGCACATATAATGCCCACCCCTAACACCATCAACGAAGTTAGCGAAAGGGTAAACGTCACCGCATCACAAATGGTGACTACAATATAGAATTCTCCCACGGTGTTTTCCGCTGCCAAAACCGCAGCATCTGCTGTTTCCTGCACACGTGCAGATACACTGTTTACTTCATAAACTTTTGCACAGGTGAAAATTAAAGACAGCGTGATAAGAAGAGCGAGGACCATCCCTACCGTAGAAAATCCTTGGTCAGATTCCTTTTCCCAAAAAAGCGAAGAAGAATTTGAAGTACCCATATCAGCTATCCCCCTCCAGAAGCCCATCATCACGATGGACCCAATCTTGAGGATTCATACCATCTTCGTTGTTTTTGACCCAAGCGCTATACGTCTCGCGTTGCGCCTCAACACGCTGAACAAAATTTCCTGAAGAATTAGTAAGACCAAGAGCTTGAGCAGCGAAATCGAAAAAGGGTAGAAGCTTTAATTGGTTTTCAATTGAAACCTTCGCAAATCCACTTTGCTCATTTCCCTCAAGCGTAATCACCCAAGAGCAACCAGACTGATGAATGTGAAAGTTTTCTTGCTGCGGAATAGAGCCTAGATGCCGCCGTATTGCATTCTCATAAGACGATTCATCTGCAGAAGTATCATTTTTTGTTGCAATAAGACGGCATCCTTCGCTTGCCGCAGCTTTCATCACCATATGGTTATACAAGATAATGCCCGGCTGAATTAGAAGCATAAGCAGCAAAAGAGTAACAGGGATGAGAAAGGCACACTCCACTGCTGCCTGTCCCTTTTCAGCGCTCTCAGATAATCTCCCCATGTCTTTTCACCGCCCTACATTCATTCCTTGCGCAAAAGCACTAAAGTTTTCACTCTTTAATGCGTATAAATTAAGTAAACCGAACGCAACTGCCTCAATTGTCCTGTCCATCTCTCCTTAAATAGCTCAAGGCAAAAACACATCCAGCCAAGCTCCTTGTGCGACATCTTGCAAATGATGAGAAGCAGATTGAAGTGCATGTTCCACCACAAGACCTGTGTCAAAAAGATGCCACAACGCTCCCATACCCATAATTAATGCGAGAAAACCAGCTAAGATAACGGCATATTCAACCATCGATTGCCCTATATCCGCTTCCGTTCTCACAGGTCTTCTGAATCTTTTATCTTGGGTCTTATGCAAACTCATGAGGCCTCGAAAATAATTGCTTAGCTTTCGAAGAAAACCGCGATCGAAACCATTCTTACCCATCAATGCATCATCATTTGAAAACGCAGGTTTGCGGTAAGCAACTAGATGGTTTTTCTTTCGGCGCAGTTTCATGTAAGACCCTCGGTTCAAATCGCTAAAGACTATTAATTCCCGACGCGATTGCATCCCACAACTCTTGCAACTTAGGACGAAAGACCGTAATGGCAAGAATAGCGATAACCACAAGTACTCCCACGAGGATGGCATACTCGGTCGTTCCCTGACCTGATGAGGCACGCATTTCCTTTCTGCATCGCCACACCATGCCCACCATCGACTCACTCTTTACTTTGGCAACAAGCCTCTCCAATAAAGATGGTTTCCACATCCCGTCAGCTACCTTGCAGGGCGCCCTCAATGAAGGCTCCTTAAGCGATACCTCTTTGTTATATTGAGCGCCAAATCTTTTCCTTTTGCTCATAGTGCACCTCTTTTCTCCTAAGCACAGGTATCTATTTCTATCCGAGCAAGATCACAACAGATAAAGTGTTTCTTCGCCTCTCAAACAATTCCCTCTAAAATCCCTGCATCAAATCGAGCATAATGGGTCCCATAATTAAGATGAGCATTGCTGGAAGAATCAGCGTCCCAACTGGCAAAAGCATTTTTACAGGAGCTTTAGCAACTTTTTCCTCAAGTTTTGCTTTTCTTACAGCACGTGCTTCACTAGCCAATAGGCTAAGATTTGCAGCAAGTGACGTTCCAAACCTTAAAGAACGGATAATGTTTTCCGCTAGACGTTCAAACAGTGCCGAATCATATGACCGCGCTACCATGCGAAGCCCTTCGCTTCGCTCAATAAACCCATGCGTCCATTGACTTTGGGCTAAAGCCAATGAAGTACTCAGGGCTCCTTCAAAATTGCGATAAAACAGGCCGAGAGCTCTATCAAAAGTCATTCCACTTTTTAATCCCAAGATCACTATTTCAATCATTTGTGATAAATGCTTTTCAGCAACAAATGATCTACTTTGAGCTTCTTGCTTCAATGCGCGAGATAAACATGTCAGTCCCCATAAGCCTCCTAGTACCAATCCCACAACTGCTAACAACGTAGAGAAAAACACCCCTATAAGAGCCCCTGATGCTCCCCCGATAAGAGAAAGCCTCAGTTTTGTTGCTACCATCCCGCTTCGGGAAATAAAATTCTCCAAACCTGCCCGTTCAATTTGCACCTTGGAAGATTGCCAGTTAGATACCAAAAGCGGACTTAAGGGATTAGCAAGCGTATCCTCCCGCCTGCTGAGCTCAATAGCGTAAATAAGAACACGACGTCCAATGCCTTGAGATTCTAAAGATATAGACAAGGCATCCACTATCGATGATGATCCCAGCAATGCCTTCATTGAGGCCTTAAGACGAGCTGATCGATAATGATTAAACAACGCACCGCCAAGAATACTTCCCGAAAAGAACGCGCAAATTGTCGCAGTAATTCCTAATGTTTCCGCCATTTACGCCACCTCGACTTTAAGTAAACGCCTGACAAGCATCACTCCTAGCAGCTGCATGCTTAGCGCCACTACCAAAAGCACAACACCAATCACACTCTCGAAGAAGGGATCCAAAAATCCTGGCGAAACAAGTGAGAATAGCCCAATCAGAGCAAAAGGCATTATGGTAACAATTTGAGCAGAGAGCTTTGCTTGCGCTGTTTGAGTTTTAAGGGTGCGTTTTAGCTCTATTTCGTCAGAAACTGATTGGCGCGTTATTTCAAGAACCTGCTGCATACTACTGCCGGTTTTGTGCTGAATTTCTAATGCTGTAGCAAGAAAAACAAGCTCGGGTTCATCCGCTTTTTTCTTAAAGACCGAAAGAGCATCTTCGGTGTTTCCACCCGTTTCAAGCACTCCTTCCACCTCGCGAAAAAGCTCGCTCAAGGGACCCGAAGTGCTCTTTCTCACCTCTCGCACAGTTTGCGCAAGAGTGTAACCAACCTGAAAGCATGCCTTCATAGACTGCAAAGCTTCAGGAATTGCCTCACGTAACTGTTCACGTCGCAAATCACACTGATGCCCCGTCCAGAGCCCCACAGCAAGCCAAACACAAACACTAAGAGCTATACCGCAGACCAACGACCCTGATACCAACATGCTTAAAACAAAGACTGCTAACGTCACTGCCAATAAAAGAGAAATAAAAGCTTCTGCCGAAATCACTCCCTGCTTTTCCAGCTTTCCTGAAAAAGCAATTTCAACATTTTTGCCATACCGCTCAAAGAAAGGAATCGATAAAAGCAGTCGTGAAGGTGTTCGTAAAAATGAAATGCCGTGTCTTAAAAATGAAGTAAAAACAGATCCCTCTATTCCAGATCTATTTTGGATTTTTTGGCTCCGAAAAGACTGCATGAGAGATTTTGCTATTGCTAAAGCAATAAGAAAACCGCCTACCCCAGCACAAATTACAGCTCCTAGGAGAAACACTGAGTGCGCTTCCATTGATCCACCTCCTCATGTGCTGCGATTTTTAAATAAGGCAAGTCATCTAACCAAGGAGGAAAATTCAACCATTCAGATTTTCCGGTAACTAAATCCCGAACAAAGTAGTGCTCAACAAGGCAACGAGCTTTCTCTTCGTTCCATACATAACCTGCTATTTCACAAATTCCCCTTGATCCGTCCGGATAACGCGTTGTCTGAACAACCACATCAATTGCAGTTGCTATCTGTGCCTCAATAACTGAAACAGGCAATTCGGCTCCATAACGAACCATAGTCGCCAATCGCGACACCGCCTCTTGCGGAGAATTTGCATGGAGGGTGGTAAGCGATCCATCGTGGCCTGTAGACATCGCCTGCAGCATATCGAGCGCCTCAGCTCCACGACATTCACCAACCACGATTCGATCCGGACGCATTCGCAAAGAATTCACTACCAAATCGCGAATGCTTACTTCTCCTACCCCTTCTGCACTTTGGGGTCGCGCCTCCAAACGAACCACATGAGGATGCTCGTGAAAACGTAGCTCTGCAGAATCTTCTATCGTGATAATTCGCTCAGAAAAAGGAATCACCGCCGATAGAGCATTTAGTAGGGTTGTCTTTCCACTACCCGTTCCACCAGAAACCGCAATGTTGCACCGCCTCAATACTGCCCATGTGAGAAACTGTTCAATTGCTTCATCGAAAGAACCTAATTCCCGCATTTCTGATAACGAAAAAGCATGTGATCGAAATTTTCTTATCGTAACTACAGGTCCGTCAATCGCAAGAGGTGGAATAATAGCATTGACACGATGACCTTGTGATAAACGCGCATTGACCATAGGAGAAGATTCATCAATTCTTCTACCCAAAGGACCAATAATACGATCTATGAGCGCATAAACCTGCGCATCATCCCCAAAAGGATGGGGAGCCAACTCTAACTTTCCCTCACGTTCGAAATAGAGAGAATTAGAGCCATTCACCATTATTTCGGCAATAGTCTCATCAGCAAGCATCTCTTCTAAAGGGCCAAGACCAAATACTTCATCTAGATAACGATCAATCAAATCATCCGAGGTAAAGGGCTTTTTAATCAACCAGGGCTCTTCACGGAGCACCTGTTCGCATGCTAGCCGTAGTTCACTTCGTGCCTGATTTGGATTACGCGCAATAAGACGAGCCGCCTCTACAGCAGGAATTATTTCTGATACATGACTGCGTAACACCTCTAATACCTGCACCAGTCCTTCGTTATGAGCTACCAGTACAGGCTGTCCTGCACAACTTGCCCTTTGCACTAAAGACATGCCACTCGCCTCTTTCTCAAACTCGAGAAGGGATTTGTTTTTCGTTGAGGTTTTTCCGAAGAAATCTCTTGTTCGAATCGCTCCCTTTCTCCTTCAGGCAAAAACGACACACAGAGCTCACGAACACTTTGGATGAATGCATTTTTTGTTGAAAAAAGTTCCTTAGGTAAACTCGCTCCTAGAAGTTCACCGACTTCCTTTCCTCCATCTTTTATTTCTCGAACCGAAATACCCTGCATCGCACAAGAAATATCAAGTGGGGTTAATAGCGCATGTTTTGAACAAAAATTAAGAGCATAGGAAAACGGCTGTATTGCAATTCCACACCTCGCACAAAGAGCAAGAGCTCGCGAACAAGCACGGACTGATGAAGGCCGCTGATCTATAACAAATAATGTTTTATCAACTGATTCGATGATTTGAGCATGTTGCTCTGTCCAGAAAGAGCCCGTGTTAAGAACCACTACATCAAAATAACTTTTCACAAACTCAATAATCTCTGCCATATGAGTCATTACCAGTTCTGACTGCTCTACGTATTCAGGAGAAGCAATCAGTGCAGGCAACCCTTCTTCGGGCACAATCTGAGAAATCCTTTTAGGCTCTTCCACAAGATCAGTGATCGATATTGCACTATCTTTGCCAAGCATATATGCCATATCACCGAACTGTAGATCAGCATCTAGTAAAAGCGTTTTATAGCCAAATTCCTGATAGGAAAGCGCGCTGCAAAGAGCTATTGTGCTTTTTCCAGATCCCCCACTTCCACTTACGACCGCTATTGTTAATGCCGCTTTTTTATCTGATGGTGGCTTCACCACACGAGAAAGATTAAGAAGTGGTTCGTCAATAACAAGAGAGCTTATAGAGGAATTTTTATCCGAAATCGATGCTTGTTTGGTTTCTTCTTGGGAGAAAGACACCCCACTTGATGCAGCCGTATCTTGCAAATCATTTTGCAGAAACTCGTGATTGTTTGCTATATCGCCAACAGAGGAAGTTCTTTTTTTATTAGATGATCTCTTAGGAATACTCTCCGTTTTATGATGAGACTTGTTTTGCGAGACGTACTGATCCGTCCCTTCAAGGTGAGAACTTTTAGACGAAAGAGTGCTAAATTCATTTTCGTTCTTATTGGCATGTTCGTTTATACCCTTAGCTTTATCCTGTAATTTCTGCTTTTCAGGTTCGCTGCGATCATTATCAGGCTCCGCAGAAGCATTATTGTATCTGCCGCTATATTCATTGCCTGTTTGAAAGAGTTCTCTGAAATGCTGTTTTACTGCAGTATATTCCTTAACAAATTCGTGCCTTCCACGTAAAACCTTTACTCCCGCTGCCTCGCAGCGACCAATAACTGAACCTGACTGCTCAAATGTTATGTAACGTATTTCTCGCCCACTCATTCCTTGTATATTGCTATCTGCTTTAAGCGCAGCGGCAAGATTTATACCTTCCATCGAATCACTCGAAATCACCCATATTAAACATCCAGCACGATTGTTAGCTAATTCACTTCTTGCTTCAAAAGCATCAGAACATATAGTTAGCCATGGTTGCGCTGTAAGGTTTTCATCAGCGAGGCCAATAACTTCTGGATGCTGCAATGACTCCGAATCAAGACACAACACGACCTGATTCTTTAAAAGCTCGCTGCTTTGCTTTTGGTCATTTGAAGCCAAATTCGAAGGCGCTGCGTCATTTGCTGTCTTATTATGAGAAAAGGCATTAATGGGTGCATTGTTGTACGCCATGCTGTTTGTGACTACGGTATTCATAGCTGTGCCTCACTTGGATTTTGAGATTCGTTGGAGTTTTCCAGTTTCTGCTCGGCAGAAGGAAGCGTGAAGTAAATTTCCATAGACTGCGAAGCTGTTACAAATTCTTGAGATTGCTCGAGTGGGACCGCAAGCGTTACCCAGCTAACATTAGCCTTTCCGCCATCAGCACTTTCCGCATTGGTTGCAAGAACTAAAAGTCCTTCTCCGATCCGCGATGTCTCTGACCCAGTGGCATAAACATCGACCTGCATTCCCGCAGTAATTGCCCCTCCTACTGCTTGAACATCCTCCGCTGGAACCGAAAGCGCAACACATCCTTCTGGGATATTTAATGGAGTAGTTTCAGCGCTAAAACGTTTGCTTGAGATAGCTTCACCCGCAATAACCAAAGATGAAACTTGAAGCCCACGCACTTCATCAAAATTGGTAATGCATTTTTCTGGCAATAAATCCGAAAGCCAAGTTTTCATTGTGGTATTCGATGAAGTAAGCGTCTCGCCCGGAAAAATATCTTTTGTAGCAACAAGCACTTCGACTTGCTCTCCACCATAACGTTCCATAGCTTCCGCACGAGCTGAATCAGCTTCCTG
>USIG01000008.1 GCA_900554685.1 uncultured Cryptobacterium sp. | reverse complement strand
TTACGGTCGGCGATGAAGATTATACGACCTTATGCAACATGAGGAGTGGTGAGCATATTAAGCTTTCAGATGATTCAATCATGTCATATGCAAGTGATACTTTTTTGCTGATTCTACCTTATGGAAGGAGTATTGCTTTTACATATGACTATCTGATGCATGCAGGGTCTTGTTAGGGATGACACACTGTGCCATGGGAAAAGGTCATGAAGAAGTTAGAAAACAAGCAATTCATCCACATAAATAAACGAACACCCGGAACTCTCAGTCTATAAGGTTTTAAATTGATCTCGTTTAATCTATTTAATTTCTCTTTTGAAAAAGAAGCATTTAAAAATGCGCCTGCAACTTTGATTGTGGTTGCAGGGATAGTTCTCGTGCTTATCTTGTTAATTGCTGGTGTCATTTCTTGCTCCACTTCAAATAGTCAAATTGAAAATAATCAAAGAGACGAGACTGAAGAAACGCAAAGCTCTTCAGGTGGTGATTCGCAAACGATAGTTCAAAAGTCGGTTCAAAATAGTTATTCATTGTATGAGGAGAGCCAGATAGCGGGCACCATAGACTCCGTTAAACCGACTGCTTCCGATAATTTGGGCAATACATATTATGATGCTTTAATATTCAGAGTTTCTACGCTAGATGACGTGGATAATTCTTTAGCAGTACAGAGTATTACATTTGCTAATACTGAAAACTATTCAAAATTTACTGGAACATTTTTCGTTCCAAAAGTTCATAGAACTTTAGTAGAAAATACCGTTAATTTTAAGATTATTCTAGACGGAATACCTTATGAAGAGATTTATGAAGTAAGTATAAATCAAGATGCACGAACGTTTAATATTGACATTTCAAATGTTACTACCATTGAAATAGTGTGCTACCTCATTGAAGGAACTTCAAGTGGCGTAATTGGCGGTGGAAGTTATGCTTATGGCGCGCTTTCCAATGGTATTTTTACCGATCCGATTGTAACGGCAAATGAAAAATGAAGCTTCGCGATAAGGACTTTCGTTCTGGGATTCTATATCGAAAACTCAGTAGTTTCGTTCAGGAATAAGTTTGGATTAACGAAATTAACGCGTGAATTAGTAAATCGATTTTCTAATAAATACTTTTTATTTGAATAACAAGGACACACAAATGAATACTATTCTTGTAACCGGTGCGGCAGGTTTTATCGGTTCGTACCTATGTAAACGTCTGCTTACTGAAAGTGATGCAACTATCGTAGGTTTGGACAATATGAATTCCTACTACGATGTTGGCATCAAAAAAGACAGGCTCTCTATGCTTAAAGATGCTGATGAGCATGATCGCTTTACTTTTATAGAAGGTGATATTGCAGATGCTGATCAGTTAGAGAGTATATTCAGTAAGTACTCATTTGATTGTGTAGTAAACCTTGCTGCGCAAGCAGGAGTTCGCTACTCCATAGATAACCCTAGAGCCTATGTGGATTCAAACCTCATAGGCTTTTTTAATGTCTTGGAAATATGCAGGCATCACCCAGTAAAGCACTTAGTTTATGCATCAAGCTCTAGTGTTTATGGCTCTAATAAGAAGGTTCCTTATTCAGTAGAGGATAGGGTAGACAATCCAGTATCGCTCTATGCTGCTACCAAGAAAAGCAATGAGCTTATGGCTCATGCCTATTCGAAGCTCTACGGTATCCCTTCAACAGGGCTTCGCTTCTTTACCGTCTATGGTCCTATGGGGCGTCCTGACATGGCTTACTTCAAATTCACCAATAAGATCGTAAAAGGTGAGCCTATCCAGATCTATAACATGGGGGATATGTATAGGGACTTTACCTATATTAATGACATCGTAACAGGTGTAGTAAATGTCATGAATAAACCGCCTGTTCCTAACGAAAACGGTGTTCGCTATAAGGTCTACAACATTGGCAACAACAAACCAGAATCTCTGATGTATTTTGTAGAAACCCTAGAGCGAGTGCTCATAGAAGAAGGGGTAGTGGATGCTCCTACTGAACATGAGCTTTTGCCAATGCAACCAGGAGATGTCTACCAAACCTATGCCGATGTATCTGATCTAGAACGTGATTTTGGCTTCAAGCCAACAACACCATTAGAAGATGGCCTTCGAGAATTCGCTTGTTGGTATAAGCGCTATTACAGGGTGGGTATGTAGGGTCTCAGAGTTTATTCATGCCTCGAAGTTTCTTATGGCCCATTTATGTTCGTCTTTAGATGAAGTGCCTCCAGACATAAAGAAAGCGCCGGAGGAGGTAACTAACGTACCTTTCGGGCGCTTTATTAGTTCAAATAATAAAGAAATTTTACTTGATGTCAATAATGATTCCACGTTTAGTAATCAGTATTAGTCTATTGATCCGAGCAATAGTAAAAGCCTGTTTTTCTACTTCTCGTTCAATTGCTTTTTCGGGAAGTTTTTTCATTCTCCTACAGTCAAAGATTATGTTTTCGGATTGCCATCGCGCTCGCTTCAGATTACGTTCAATGGCCTTTAGGTTGTCAGCTCTAGGCGCCTTCATTTCCCAAATGATGCCATTTATTAGAACATCTGCAGATTTAGCACGCTGCTCTTCGCTTCGTCGAATGAACTCAACAGTATATCCAGCACAAGCTAGGGCTTCGGCTGTTTTCAGCTCGTGTGGCCAAACGTTAAGGTCTGGCGCAATGATTATTTTTCCCTGTTGCTTTGACATGAACTGATTATGTCATGCCTTATTAGGGTGGGTATAGAGATTTCAGTAAGAGGTAGAAACCTCCACTAATACACATAAACAAGTTTATACATAGCAACCCAAAAGGTTGCTCGTAGATAGTTAGCACTTTGAAAAGAGGATATTGATGAAGATTGCGGTTGCAGGAACCGGCTATGTCGGTTTGTCTTTAGCGGTGTTGTTGTCCCAGCGCAACGAGGTTGTTGCAGTAGATGTTGTACCTGAAAAGATAGAGAAGCTAAACCAGTGGGTAAGCCCTATTAAGGATGAAAAGATAGAAGAGTTCTTAAACGATGCTAAGTCAGAAAAAAGAGAACTTAACTTCACTGCAACCCTTGATGGAGCAACTGCTTACAAACAGGCTGATTTAGTGGTTATCTCTACTCCTACTAACTATGATCCCGACAAGAACTTCTTCGATACCTCTTATGTAGAACAAGTAATAGATCTAGTACTAGAGGTTAACCCTAAAGCAGCTATGGTCATCAAGTCTACCGTTCCTGTTGGGTATACCAGGTCTTTATTAGATAAGTATCCTGAAGGTAAGTTTCTCTTTAGTCCGGAGTTCTTACGAGAGGGCCATGCCTTATATGACAATCTTCATCCTTCTCGTATTATCGTAGGAGTTCCTAGTGAATCGAAGTTCGCAGAAGAGCTAGAGGAAGTAGCACACATATTTGCAAATCTTCTCGCAGAGGCGGCAGAGGATAACAATCCCCCTGTGCTTATCATGCGAGCAACGGAGGCGGAAGCGGTAAAGCTTTTTGCTAATACCTATCTTGCCCTACGTGTTGCTTACTTCAACGAGCTTGACACTTATGCAGAGGCTCGTGGACTTGACACTTCTCAAATCATTTCTGGTGTTGGCTATGATCCTCGTATTGGCTCTCACTACAACAATCCAAGCTTTGGATATGGCGGCTACTGTCTGCCTAAAGATACCAAGCAGCTTCTTGCTAACTACAAAGATGTCCCCCAAAACTTAATCGAAGCGATTGTTGAGTCTAACCGAACACGAAAAGACTTCATTGCTGATGAGATTATCCAACGGGTAATGGATTTGGTATACAAGGGTGTTTCTAATCCAGTGGTAGGGGTATATCGCTTAACCATGAAAACAGGATCCGACAATTTCCGTGCATCATCTATTCAAGGCATCATGAAGCGCATTAAGGCTAAGGGAGTGTCTGTCGTTGTTTATGAGCCAACCTTAGATGATCCTGCCTTCTTCGGTAGCAAAGTAACTCATAATCTTAAATCCTTTAAAGAATCCTGCGATGTAATCATTGCTAATCGCTGGAGTGAGGAACTCTATGACGTGGAAGACAAAGTCTTCACCAGGGATTTATTTAAGAGGGATTAAGAGCGATTTTTGGTTTAAGGAAATTTAGTATTTCTGTAAGTATTTTAGTTATTGGATATCTAGAAGATAAAGAAGTGATTTTTTTAGATTTAAAATTGTTTATTTAAAAAGTAAGTACTACTGCTTCCTATTTATAAGCTTCTGAAAGATTTTATATAATTAGAATGGCATTAAGGGGAAATTAAAATATTTGAGTCGGAGGAAGTTGCTGTTTTTGGCTCGATATTGAAAGTAAGACTGATTGCTATCTGTATCGCTAGCGTAAAGATTGTTTTATTGAAAGGTTTAAGAAAACAATGTCTATTGTTGAAACTATGTTCGATAAATGTCTTTTCGCGTTTTGCAATCAAATAAAAAATCTGATTGCAAATTCAAATCCAATTTCAATTACCGATATAAGATTCAGAAATCTTCTTCCCCGAAGATTTCTACTTAAAAAATCATTGGATAATGTTGATATTGACTCACTTGATCTTGAAGTATTTCACAATGAATATAAAGCAATATGCGATTTCAAGAAAAGTTGGGTGAATAGTTGCGAGCTCAATCTTAGAATAAATAATATTCATTCTACTAAATCTTTATCAATATTAGGTATTTATTTTGATTACAGCGTAATAAAGCCTGAGAAAATTTCTTCGTTTTTAGAGGTACCTCAAGGCGACTATGAGTCTGGTGAAGCTGTTTGTTTTGCTTGTTGTTTTGCGGATGATAGGTTTACCTGTCAACGTTATGAGATTTTGAATCATGATATTGTGTTGCGAGGAGACGCGAACTATTTCGAAACTTCTACCATAGATATTTCTTCTTCTAGAAGTTGTAACTTGAACCTTTCATTAATATCGAATCAGCAATCAATCACAATAAATCAGATTAGTGTTGTTTACCGTCTTAGGGGTAGCAAGGCAACAAACAGCAGAAAGCACCTAGAGGTTCCATTAGATAATCCCATCTCAATAGTTGCGTTAAAAGATGTGCCGAAAGATCAAAGATATAGATTAACCTGGAAATCAAATCCTCCTGTCATTATGCTAGAGTCCGATGATTTTATCTTCTCCTCTTGTGAAGAGAAGTGTCGTTGGGATGACTATCCTAAAAAAACTTACCACTAATTTTATATTGTGAATTCGATTTCACTGTTTTGATTATTTTGAAAGTTCGTTTCGTTATACGGCGCTGAGCAGACATTGTTCAAAGGAATTTTATCGAGCATGAAATAAGCGCCGGAGGAGGTAACTAACGTACCTTTCGGGCGCTAAATATAGGCGTCGGAGATAGGTGAACCCACCGTTCGGACGCCAAATATGAGGCATCAGAGGAAGTGAAATGTTCACCATTCGGATGCCTGTAAAGATAGTATCGGAGGTAAGGACAATACATCCCGTTCCGATACTTCGTAACTAAGAATAAACAATGCTTTTGCAGGGGTCAACAAAGGTTAATGCTGATAACAAATTCGCTGCAATCTAAAAACAGACACCTTAAGCTTTTAAATTCTGTTGTTTGTTCAGTCTGTTCTTTTGGTATTATTATTCAAGTAGAATAATAATAAAAGGAGTGCAAGTGAATAGGGGAGAATTAATATCTATATTGCGCGGCATAGATGAAGAAGCTTCCTTACTCCTTGGCTGTCTAAAATACACGCCTCAAGTTGTAATTGTTGGTGGAGCGGCATTTCTCTTAAGGGATCTAACTGACCGAAGTACAACGCATGATATTGATGTATTAAATGCCGATAGCGTAATTCGTGAGATCATCTCTGGATATCCCCAGATAAATGGTGGTGTTGCTGCCTATATGGACCAGATTCCATATAATTTCGAGGACAGGCTCGTGCCTTTAGAAATAGGCACTACTACTATTCGCTTTGTTACTCCTTCGGTAGAAGATTTGATTGTAATGAAACTCTATGCAGAACGTCCAAATGACCTGCAAGACATTCATAGCGTTGCACAAAAAGAATCTGTTGATTGGGCGTTGTTGGAGCATCTTGTCTATAGTGACGACGAAGCGAAGGCGTCTACCAATATCAAACGTCGATATAACGAGATGGTTGGTGCTTTTGAGCGATTCAAAAAGGAGTGGAAAAATGAATCTGACATTTAAAGGATTTTTGCGCTCCTATTGTCGTGAGCTTACGGGGCTAAAGACGGACAACTTAAAAGCACTCTGTAACGCAGTAGACACTATTGCGCCATCAGCAGCTGAGGCAGTAATGGTATTTGCAGTTATTCAAGGTAAGGAGAACTATCTACTTTCGCTTAGCAAGAAGACTTGGATGCAGGAGTCGTATAGCTTATTTGTTCAGAGCTTGGGAAATTACAACTCTCTGGAAGACTGTTTGCGCTCCCAAGATCTTTCAGGCCGTTATAGAAAAGTGTGGGATGCGTTTGTTGCTAAGAAGGAAGCTATTAAAACCGATAGGCGGGTTATTCGGCTTATGCGAGAAAAAACAATAGAAGCCATGAAGTCTTCTGGCGTAACTGCGTATGCCATTTGTAAAGCTCTAAAGCTTAATATGGGTAATACTTATGCTTACCTGAACAAAGGGGATGTATCTAAGGTAAGTCGTGCAACAGCGCGAAAAATAATGCAGTTTGCGTGCGGTTTGTCATAAGGCGTAAAGCGGATTAATAGCATTGTTACTTTCCGAGATTAGTGCTTAAAAGGCGATACTCTAATTGGCAAAACGTTGCATCGATGTGAAAAAGTGACTAAGAATTCCTAAAACGTTGCATCCATGCAACGTTTTAGGGTATGCAGGTGCTGTTTAGAGAGATTGTCCCAATGCACAAGGTAGCTTTGCGAAATAAGGGGACGCTAAAGCTCCGAACGTATCTTCGGAGTGGAATTTTCACTTTTTACCCCTAGAAATGGCGAGTGGAGCAAGAATTGTATAAGTTGGTTTTCTTGAAAACAGAAGCCGACGGGAAATAAAGCTGCATTAATGGCGTTCGGATCAAATATAACTTGCTTGGTTACATGGTGCGGTTGCCAGCTAGAGGGGGATACAAAATTATCTATACAATTCTTGCTCTACTCGCCACAAACACCCCTAAAAAGTGAAAATTCTGAAAAAGCTTCTGGAGAGCGTGGTGAAAGACGTCCCGAAAACGTCCTGAAAAAAGCTCCGAAAACCGAGGATTCTAAAAGGCGGAAATCTTAATTATGGGCAAATCCAATCTCCGCGGGGTGCGGGGTTAAGGTAAAGTTTCGCGGAATCTTTCAGGGCAATTTTAGCCTCAGCGGGATTTTTGGCGGAATTCTATATGGAGTAGTTTTAGCTCTCATTGAGCCTTTGTGTAGGTTGGTTTTCTTGAGATGGGGGGGATCAAACAAAGTAAGCAAGGCTGCTTTTGCGATATCTGGATCAATACCCGTTCGTATACTTTGTGATCTGCTACAATAACTTTATCAGCGGTGCCCCGCCGGTCCGGGCAGCATCGTTTTCTGACGGGATAGCCGGAGGTTTTAGGTAGTTGCTCGCCGGCTTCCCGTTTTCTAACAATTGCTGTTCATACACCTCCAATCATTGCGAAATTTACAACTTTGTAGTGCTGTTATTTGCGCTTGTTGTTGCTTATTTCGACAATTCCGATAACAACCGTAAACACTGCGCAAAGCGCAAGAATCGTATCGTTATCCATAAGCAGCGCCTCCTTTCAGAGATGCTGCCCGGCAGGTGATGAAACACCACTTTTAGCGTAATGGCTTAAATTCACATATTTCTGAAATAAAACTCACAGAAACTTACTATGGTCTGCAACGATGTCTACTTGTTAGTTGTGGTGAACAGGTATACCGTAAACATGCGAAGATATATGCCGTTTATCTCCTGGACGGTACATGGCGTGGAATCAAGTAGATAGGAAGTGAAGTCTGTGGCGGATCAAGCTAAGACAACAAAAAACCGTCAAAGCGAAAAGCTGTGGACTCCACTTTTCATATTTATAATCATCATGACGCTCTGTAGCTTTATGGTAGGGCAGGGGCTCAATTCAGGCACTTCGGTATATTTGAATCATTTAGGGCAAGGTGCCACGTTAGCAGGAATTTTGGCTGCAATATTTTCAGCGGCAGCGGGAATTACGCGCATTGCCTGCGGGCCTTTAATTGATAGCGCAGGGCGTGTGGTGGTAATGCTTGGCGGTACCATATTTATGGTCGTGGGAACCGCGTTGCCCGTGTTTGTTTCGGATATTACGATCTTTTCGCTTTGTCGTATCTTGCAAGGTATTGGGTTTTCAGCTGCGACCACGGCAGCGGCAACTGCAGCATCGGATGTTTTGCCCCTTTCACGCCTGGGTGAAGGTGTTGGGTATTACGGGCTTGGACAGGCGTTGGCTATGTCGATAGGGCCAGCTTTGGCACTTTTCCTGGTCAATACCAATCCGCCTGAAAATTTGTACTTAGGCCTTTCTGCCATGGCGGCGCTGGCGCTAGTTATGACGCTTCTTTGTCGTTACGAGAAAAACCTCAAGCGTCTTCCTGAATCATCAACTTATAGATTGCGCATGGAAGCCAAACAGAAAAAAGGGAAAGTCGAAAATAAAGAAACCCACAAAGATGAAGGTTTCCTGCACCGCTTTTTTGAATTGCGTGCTCTGCCAGGCATGCTGCCCATGCTTGTGTTGAGTCCTGCGTTTGGTTTTGGCATTTTCTTTATGGGACTTTATGGCACCTCTCTTGGTTATGTGAATGCGGGATTGTTTTATACCGTTTCAGCAATTGCCATGATCGTGGTGCGCCTTGCATCCAGGGCATTCATGGATAGGGTGGCACCTATTAAGGTTATGACAGGTGCGGTTTTGTGCGGTGTTGTTGGATTTGTAATGACGTATTTTGGCGCACAAAACGAAATCCTCTTCTATGCAGCTGGCATTCCCTATGGTTTGTGTTTAGGTATTGCAAACCCTCTTAATCAAGCAGTTGCGGTAAAAAATACTCCCGCAGAACGTTGGGGTGCAGCAAATGCCCTGTTTTTGCTCTCAAATGACATCGGTATTGGTGTTGCTTCTGCTGTGTGGGGCGTGGTGAACGACTTGGCAGGATTTTCAACCACGATTGTGTGCGTTATTTTCTGTATTGTTGCCTCGTTGGTGGTTGCTTGGTTTGCTTATCCCAATCATGGTCTTACAGAGCAGGTACCTAAGGGATAGTGAGCGAGAGATGGCATGCGAAATCTCAGAACGGTCGTGCGCGCAGGATAACGTGCAAAATCCTAGAGTGGCTGTATGAAACTGTCGAGCGACTATAGAGCGGTCGCGCGCAATTATGGAACAACCAAAGAGCGGCTATAGCGCAACTAACTATAGAGCAACTGTGAATTTGCCTTGTAAGCTGCTGTTAAATTCCTTGCACGAGTGCGAATGCATGCTACAATAGCAAGGCTTGTCTCGCCTTGGTCGGAAACCAAGGCACACGAAGGAGAACCAATGAAAAAAGATATCCATCCCGAATACGTTGACTGCACGGTAACTTGCACCTGCGGTAACACCTTCCAGACTCGTTCTACTAAGTCTGAGATCCGCGTTGACATCTGCAACGCTTGCCACCCATTCTTTACGGGCACTCAGAAGCTTATCGACTCTGGTGGACGTGTACAGCGCTTTGCTGATAAGTTCGGTTCTGCAACTGAGGCAGTTGCTGCTCGCGAAGCAGAAAAGAAGGCTGCTAAGGCTGCAAAGGCTGCAGAGGCAGAAGCAGCAAAGAAGGCTGAGCGTGAAGCAAAGGCTGCTGCTAAGGCTGCTCGTGCTGCTGAATATGCAAAGAAGGCTGAAGCTGAAGCTGCTAAGGCAGCGGAAGCTGCAGAGGCTGCAGAAGCAACCGCTGAAGAGGCTACCGCGGAAGCTGCAGAGGCTGCAGCAGAGGAAGCAACCGAAGCTCCTGCAGAGGCAACTGAAACTGCTGCTGAATAAGCTTGCTTATAATTAGCGCACAGTGCGACATTATTTGTTGCACAAGTTGCTTTTCTTACAACTTTTTTGGGTTAATTAAAAGACGTCCGCAAGAGCGGGCGTCTTTTCTTGTAGCATGGGGAATTGAAGTGCACGAAAGAGAGAGGGGCACGAAAGAGAGGACCACTCATGATTGATACAAAAGCATTTCGTAACTTGTCCTATGGACTCTATATTATTTCGTCAAAAAAAGATGGCAGGCCAGTCGGCTGTGTCGTAAACACCTTTGCGCAGGTCACCTCTACTCCGGCGCAGGTAAGCGTTGCGGTAAATAAGGAAAACTTCACCTCGCAAGGTATCCAGCAAACAGGCGCTTATGAGGTTGCAGTAATGAATGAGTCTGCGTCTATGGAGCTCATCGGTAAATTCGGGTTCCATTCCAGCGCGGAGGTAGATAAGTTTGTCGATTTTGAAACGGCTGTTTCAGAACAAGGCCTTACCTATGTAACTCAGTCTTCTTGCGCTCATTTTTCGGTTAAGGTAACGCAGGAAATTGATTTGGGCAGCCACATTCTTTTCATCGGTGAATGTGTAGCGGCAGAGCCTGTTGCGGGCGACGCTCCCATGACGTATGCCTATTATCATCAGGTAAAAGGAGGCAAAACCCCTCCTAAGGCTTCAAGCTACAACGGCGGAGATGATGCAAGCGCGGATGCTGCATCAAAAAGCAATGAGACAAAGCCAAAGATTGCATGGCGTTGCAAGATTTGTGGTCACATTGAATACGTTGATGAGCTGCCCGAAGATTTCGTGTGCCCGGTATGTGGTGTTGGCCGCGAATTGTTTGAAAAGATTGAGCTGTAATTTCTACGGTCAGCTCAAGCCGCGATTCCTGCGGTCGATTTGAGCTGCAGCCCTTGTGGTTGTTTGAGCTGCAGCACTTGTGATCAGCCTTTGCAGCTTAATTGACACAATCAATCTTTACGGCTAGTTTTCGTGATTGCCCTTTGCGTTTAGTCTTCGCAACAAGCCACTATAATGCTATTTTCGTCCTCTGCTGGATCTTGCCAGGAGAGGACGTTTTTATAAGAGGCACAATAGTTATGTGGTTGGCTTGTGCAGTTGGAATTCGACATAATTCTTGGCTATCATGTCGCAAGACAAAAGAAAGGAAGTCTCTCATGAACGTAGAGCTTTTGCAATATCCTGAAAATCCCGAACGTGCCGTTGCGACAGCAGCGCGTCTTTGCTATGCACCTGTTGGCGCCAAAGAATTGATGGAAACCATGCCGCCCGAGCGCGTGCAGAGCGTACTTTCGACCATTATGAAATCGGGTCATTTTTCTACGCTTGAGCATGTAAGCTACACTTTTGCGGTGGATGGAGTTTCACGCGCGCTTACTCATCAGCTGGTTCGTCATCGTCTTGCAAGCTTTAATCAGCAGTCGCAGCGCTATGTGAAATTCACTAAAGGGGTTGAAACGGTAAAGCCTCATACGGTAGAGGAAAACGAAGAGGCAAGCCAAGTGTTCGATGAAGCTCTTGAGGCAGTTATTGCGGGATACCAAAAGCTTTTAGAGCTGGGGATTCCTGCCGAAGATGCTCGTTATTTGCTGCCCAATGCTGCAGAAACCAAAATCGTAATCACCATGAATATTCGTGAGCTGCTCCATTTCTTTAGCCTGCGTTGCTGTAATCGTGCCCAGTGGGAAATTCGTGAATTGGCTCACAAGATGTTAGAACTCGTCAAGCCTACTGCTCCTTATATCTTTATGGATGCTGGTGCTCCTTGCATTCGTGGAAATTGTCCTGAAGGTAAGATGACGTGCGGCAATCCTTATCCTAAGGTGGTGCGCGAATAAGCTTATATGCAACACCAAAACCGCCACGAAATAAAATCTGATTCTTTGCAAGAACAAGCCTGGAAAGGCTCTTGCGCTGAAAAACATGTTTCACAAAGCGAACTAAAGCACCAAAGCGAACTAAAGCGCGCCTTCAGTGAAGACGGCCCGCACAAAACCCATATTGGGGGGCAGGCGCTCATTGAAGGCGTGATGATGCGCGGAAAAAACTGCTGGGCAGTAGGTGTTCGCGAGCCTGATGGAGGGCTTTTTGCGCAAGAATACCCGCTTTCCAAAAAAGGAAACCGTCCTTCTTGGTTTTCGTGGCCGCTCATTCGTGGGTGCGTCGCTTTAGTAGATTCACTCACTCTTGGCTTCAAGGCACTAGAAATTGCGGCAAATAAAGCCTTCGATGATGAAGAAGAGCTTGAGGTCGAAAATGCTGTTGGTGCAGACCCTAATACTAATGTGGACGTAGATCCTGAAGCCAGTGCTGACGTAGATCCTGGAGCCAGTGCTGGTGCGGATCCTAAAACTAGTGATGACGCACATCTCGTAGCCAGTGCTGACACGGATTCTAGAATTGATTCTGGAATGGATCCTAGAGCCAGTGCTGACGCGGATCCTAGAAGTGGTTCTAAAGCAGGCATCGCTACGAACACTAATGCCGATAGTGATCCTGATACCGATGAGGGGATACTGAGTAAAACAGAAATGACGCTTGCGATGCTGCTTGGCGTTGTTCTTGCAGTGGCGCTTTTTATCTTGCTGCCCGCATTTATCTCCAACGTTACTGTTGGCGACTACGAGCAAAATCCTTTTGTTTGGAACATCGTTGATGGCATAGTGCGTGTAGCGATTTTTATCTTCTACGTGTGGCTTATTGGACGAATGTCGGATATTAAGCGTATGTTTTCATATCACGGAGCCGAACACAAAACTATCCATTGTTACGAGCATGGACTTGAACTCACACCTGAAAACGCGCGGCAATTCCCACGACTTCATGTTCGCTGTGGAACAGCTTTTCTTATTATGGTGATGCTTATTGCTATTGTGGTCTATACCGTACTTCCTCTCGATGGGATTATTGCCTCTCTTGGAATATCGGGGCCAGCGGCATTTGTGCTTTTGATCGTTGCACGCATTGTGTTCTTGCCCATCATTGCGGGCATTTCATATGAAATCACGGTGAAGTGGGCAGGATCTCATCCTGAAAACCCTCTGGTGAAAGTGGTGTTGTGGCCAGGGATGCAAATGCAGCGTCTTACCACAAACGAACCTGATGATTCCATGCTTGAGTGTGCTATTGCTGCCATGAAATTGGTAGTAGAAAATGAAGCATCCATTTCGAAGAATCTATCGTAATACTTTATAGAGTAATGAGTTCTGCGGAAAAATTCGTGTATGCTGTACCGTATTGCGGTTAAATATCCGCAAATAAAGTAATCCCCGCACACGTAAATTAACGAGATCGGGGTTAAACCGTGTGAGCGATTGATGCCGTTTGGCGTTCATCACTTGTGGGCGCAGATGTCTTACTGGTATCTGCAATCATTTGTCGAGCGAGACGCGCTATTGGAAGCGATGTGCGAGTTTGAAAGAGGCGCGCAACTGTGATAGCAACAGTGACAAAACAATGATGCGTACTGCACAAGAGATGAATTAGTGAGGGGAAGCGGCAAGAAAAGGAGGAACCGCGTGAAACTGGTTGTAACCGAGAAGAACGACGCGGCTCAAAAAATTGCAGATTTATTGGGTGCAACAAAACCGAAAGCCGACAAAGTGTATTCAACTCCTGTATACCGTTTTACGGTTGAGGGTGAAGAATGGGTAACGATTGGTCTGAGGGGCCATATCTTAGAGCCCGATTTTGCGACGGCGCTTATCTATAAAAAGCGTGGCGGTTGGCGCGGAGTAAATGCCGAGGGTGAAATTATGGAAGCGGACATTCCGAAATCCCTTGCTCGTCCGCCCTTCAAAAAGAAAAAGCCCTTTACCGAAGATGGGGTAGAGCTTAAAGCGTGGAAAATGGAGGCGCTGCCCTATTTGGTATATGCGCCTATTGAAAAGCGTCCGAAAGAAAAAGATATTATTCGTTCGCTTAAAAATCTTGCGAAAAAAGCTGATTCAATCATTATCGCAACGGACTTTGACCGTGAAGGTGAGCTGATCGGCTCTGATGCGCTTTCCTGTATTCAGGAAGTAAACACCACCGCACCAGTATCGCGTGCGCGCTATTCGGCGTTTACTAAAGAAGAAATAACGCATGCTTTCAATAATTTAGTTACGCTTGATACGAACCTGGCAAGTGCTGGTGCATCCCGCCAGGACATCGACCTTATTTGGGGCGCGGTGCTGACGCGTTATCTTACGTTGGTGAAATTTGCAGGATATGGCAACGTGCGCTCATCGGGTCGCGTGCAAACTCCTACCCTTGCCTTGATTGTGGCACGTGAACGTGAGCGCCTGGCATTTGTTCCTGAAGATTACTGGGTTATCAAGGCCGATTTTGGTCAGGATCCCAATACGTTTAGTGCTCCTCATGCAACGGCACGCTTTAAATCTGAAGAGGCTGCCAATGCAGTTATGGAGCATATTAAAGGGGCAAAGTATGCGCGTGTATCCGAAATTACCAAGCGCAAGCGTACGATAGCTCCGCCTGTTCCGTTTAATACCACCTCTCTTATGGCGGCTGCTTCTGCTGAGGGGCTGTCTCCTGCGCGTACTATGCGCATTGCAGAGAGCCTCTATATGGATGGCTACATCAGTTACCCTCGTGTCGATAATACGGTCTATCCTTCTTCTCTTGATTTGGCAGCAACGCTGCGTACCATCATGGGAAATCCGGCCTACAAGCCTTACTGCGAGGAGCTTCTTAAAAAAGGAACCTTAAAAGCAACTCGTGGCAAGAAGGAAACGACCGACCATCCTCCTATTTATCCTACGGCAAGCGCAACGCCGGACGATTTAGCACCTGCAGAATACAAACTCTACAACCTCATTGCTCGCCGCTTTATGGCAACCTTATCTGACGGTGCGGTTGTTGAGGGAACAAAGGTAGTTCTTGATGTTCAGGGTGAGCCATTTGTGGCGAAGGGCGACGTGTTAGTAAAGCCTGGATTCAGGGCAATTTATCCCTATGGTCTGAAAAAAGATGAGCAACTTCCCGCTCTAAGCGAAGGACAGGAAGTGGTGTTTGGTGGTGCTACGTGCACCAAGAAGCAGACTGAGCCACCAGCACGTTATTCTCAAGGCAGGCTCATTCAGGAAATGGAAAAGCTGGGACTTGGTACAAAGTCTACGCGCCATTCGATCATTGAGCGTTTGTATACCGTGAAATATATTCAAAACGACCCCATTGAGCCTTCACAGCTTGGTATGGCGGTCTGTGATGCTCTCGATAAATTTGCGCCTCACATCACTCATCCTGAAATGACTGCTGAATTAGAAGAGGAAATGGACAACATTGCTCTTGGTCAAAAGACTAAGGGTGAAGTGGTTATGAATTCGCGTAATTTGCTCTCTGAACAGTTGGCTGATTTGCTTCCTCATTCTGAGGAGGTAAAAGATGCCCTTGCTGATGCTGTTGCAGCAGATGCATACGTGGGTCCTTGTCCGAAGTGTGGTAAGGATTTGCAGCTGCGCACTTCGCAAAAAACGCGCTCCATGTTTATTGGATGCTCGGGTTGGCCCGATTGCGATGTGACCTACCCACTTCCTAAGGGCAAAATTGAAGCCCTAGATGAAAAGTGCCCTGTATGTGGCATGCCTCAAATTAAGGTGACGGCATTTCGTTCGAAGCCACGGGTGCTGTGCATTGATCCGGAATGTGAAACCAATAAGGAACCCGACGTAGTGGTGGGTGAGTGTCCTACCTGTGCGGCACAGGGAAAGCATGCCAAACTTATTGCGCGCAAAAACCCCCGTACCCTTAAGCGTTTTATTCGATGCGAAAATTACGATGAATGTGGCACGGGTTATCCTTTGCCTCAATACGGTGCGCTTACCGCAACAGATGAAGTATGCGAAAGCTGCGGAGCCCCTCTGGTGATCGTGACAACCAATCGTGGTCCATGGAAGTTGTGTCCAAACTTCAACTGCCCCGCGAAAAAGGAAGCAGAAGAAAAGAAGGCGGCTGCCAAGGAGGCAAAGGCCGCTAAGGGATCAGCTAAAGGATCAACCAAGGGATCGGCCAAGGGCTCAAGCAAAACAACCAAGGCTAAGGCAGGAAAATCCACTAAGACAACCAAGACCTCTCGGGGCACAAAGAAGACGACAAGGAATGCTTCAAGCAAGTCAGAGTCTTCAAGTAAGTCAGAAGCTTCGAACAAGGCAGAGTCTTCAAGCAAGGCAGAAGCTTCAAGTAAGACAGAGTCTTCTGAGGAATAGGGCAGGCTAAACGAGTAAATCAACTTGCGGGCAGGCGTAGGCTTGCCCGTGTGATTTATACGCTCTCTTGTCTCAAGAGTATAAAAAGTACGATAATAAGGTTCACCGCGACGAGAATCGCGCCTTACTGATTAAAACAAAGAGGAGCTAATACTATGAGCAAAGTAACCATCGTAGGTGCAGGTAATGTAGGTGCTACCGCAGCGCATATCATTGCTTCAAAAAATCTTGCCGACGTTGTTCTGGTGGATGTTGCAGAAGGTCTTCCTCAGGGCAAAGCGCTCGATATGATGCATATGCGTTCGGTGGAAAAGTTTACGGTAAACGTTACTGGCACCAATGACTATGCGGCTACTAAAGATTCTGACGTGGTAGTTATCACGGCTGGTATTGCTCGTAAGCCTGGCATGACACGTGAAGATTTGCTTGGGGTTAACTCAGGTATTATGTCATCTGTTATCGAGCAGGCTATGGAAGCTTCTCCGAATGCAATCTATATTTGTGTTACCAACCCTCTTGATGTTATGACCTACCTTGCTTTCAAGAAGTCTGGCCTTCCTGCTAATCGCTTGATGGGCATGGGCGGTGTGCTGGATTCTTCTCGCCTTTCTTTTGCGGTATGTGAAAAACTTGGTTGCGATCCTGCCGATGTGGAAGCTTGGGCTTTAGGTGCTCATGGCGAAGGTATGGTTTGCTGGCCTCGCTTTACTACGGTAAAGGGCACTCCTATTACCGAGCTTTTAAGCGCAGAAGAAATTGAAGAAGTTACCAAGCGTTGCACCAAGGGTGGCGCTGAGGTAGTTGCCTTCTTGAAGACGGGTTCGGCCTACTATGCTCCTGGTGCTTCTATTGCAAAGATGGTTGAGGCTATTCTTACCGATTCCAAGGAAGTTATGAGCGTTTGTGCGTACATCGAGGGTCAGTATGGCCTCAACGATTTGTACATGAACATTCCTTGCCGTTTGGGAAAGAACGGTGTTGAGGAAATCGTTGAATTTGATCTCACTGAAGAAGAAATGGCTGCTTTGCATGAATCTGCAGCAAGTGTAGCGAAGGGCTTAGAGAACCTTCCTGAATAAAAAGGATGTCTACCTTAATGAAAGTAGTTACCGCAGCCAGCGTGCATGACGCGCTGGCTTCCCTTATTCCACAGCTTGCAAGTGTTCTTCCTGATGATATTTTGGCGGGACTGATGACCGCTCGCGAAGTTGAGACAGGCGAACGGGCGCGTATTGTGCTTGATCAGCTCGTGGAAAACGCACGTATAGCAAAACAGGATAAGGTGCCAATTTGTCAGGATACTGGCACGGTGTGGGTTTGCTTGGAAGTAGGCCCTGATGTGTTGGTGCCGGGAAATGTGCTTTCTGGCGTCAATGATGCGGTGGCACAGGCCTATGATGAGGCACGTTTGCGCAAATCGGTGGTGCACGATGCGTTGTTTGATCGTTCGAACACTGGCACTAACGCGCCTGCATTTTGTGAGATTCATACGGTTGACGAGCCAGGAGTTGCCCGTCTTCACGTAATGCTTAAAGGTGGCGGGTCAGACAACGCAAGCCGCGTGGTAATGCTTACTCCTAGTGCTGGCAAACAAGGGGTCATTGATACTGTTTTGCAGTGTGTGCGTGAAAAAGCAGCAAATGCCTGCCCGCCTTTGATTGTTGGTGTTGGCATCGGCGCGACTTTTGATAAGGTCGGAGGTCTTGCAAAGCATGCACTCATGCGCCCTTTAGGGCAGCATCATCCCGATCCTCAAACAGCTGAATTTGAGGCAGAGCTACTCAGCGCGATCAATGCGACAGGTATTGGAGCTGGTGCATTAGGTGGCTGTACGACTGCGTTGGGAGTACGGGTAGAAACGGCACCTTGCCATATTGCGGCACTTCCCGTTGCAGTTAATATGGGTTGTTCGGCAATGCGTCGTGCAACGGTTGATCTTGCGTGCAAAGAATTGCCCAAAGAGGCTTTATCACAAACGCTTCAAAACGAGGTGTTTGAAGGTAAGGAAAGCGGGGAAGGGGAGCAGCTATGGCAAAACAAGAACCAATCCGTTTGACCCTTCCGCTTGATCGTGAAGTTGTTAAAACCCTTAAAGCAGGGCAAGCGTGTACGCTGAGTGGTCCTTTGTTTACCTTGCGTGATGCGGGTCATCAGCGTTTGCTTGAGGAAATGGCATCTGATAATAATCTTCCCTACGGGCTTTCAGACCAAACGATTTTTTATGCAGGACCTACGCCTGAGGCAGCGGGTCGTCCGTTTGGCGCTATTGGCCCCACGACGGCTTCTCGCATGGATTTTGCAGCACCCCATCTTATGGATTGCGGGGTTGTTGCAACAGTTGGCAAGGGAACGCGCAGTGAGGCAGTACGTCAGGCCTGCATACGAAACTCTGGCGTGTATTTTGTTGCCGTGGGAGGCGCAGCTGCGTATCTTGCTAAGTGTGTGAAGTCGTGCGAAACACTAGCCTATGACGATTTAGGCACTGAAGCGCTTCGTAAGATTGAAGTTGTTGATTTTCCTGTGTTTGTCGGTATAGACACTGAAGGAAACGACATTTACTCCCTTTGATTGATAGGATTATCCGTGACCAGTACACAAGAAACTTCTACGGGACCGGGCATTTTTATCACCTTTGAAGGTGGTGACGGAGCCGGCAAAACAACGCATATTACCTTTCTTTCTTCCTGCCTTCGTGAAATGGGCTATGAGGTTTTGTGCTTGCGTGAGCCGGGTGGAACCGAAATTGGGGAATCTTTGCGTCAGATTGTTCTGGATCCAGAAAATTCTGATATGTCTGATCAGACGGAGCTTCTTATCTATGAAGCTGCGCGTGCTCAGATTGTCAAAGAAGTGATCATCCCTGCTCTTGCACGAGGCGCGGTTGTTCTTTTGGATCGTTTTTATGATTCCACTATTGCCTATCAGGCGTATGGACGCGGTTTACCGTTAACCTTTGTTCGTCAGGCAAATATTTTTGCCTGTCAGGGAGTGCATCCTTGTCGCACTATTTTATTAACCACACAAGCATCGGCAGAAGTTGGTCTTGATCGTGCGACCCACCATGGCGATGCTGATCGTCTTGAGCTGGCGGGTGCGGATTTTCATGCACGGGTAAACGCTGCCTTTTTAAGTCTTGCTGCTGAAAATCCTGCGCGAATTCGAGTGGTTTCATCGGCAGGTCCTAAGGATGAAACAGCTCGAGCAATTTTTCATGAATTAGCCGATATCTTTGACTGGGGTCCCGATAGCAGGGTTTGGAAGCCGGGCTTTTTTGATCCTATTTTGGCGCGAGATACTTCGGAAAAAGTACAAATATCATTGGGTGAATAAGTATTGTGAGTGATGTTTTTGACGCCATATTTGGGCAACCGAGGGCACGAGAGTTCTTTCGCGCCTCTATTGCTTCGGGTCGTGTAAGCCACGCCTACCTTTTTACCGGCCCGGCTGGTTCCAATAAAACGACGGCGGCCTATGCCTTTGCTCAGGCGATTTTGTGCAAAGATCACGGCTGTCGCACCTGCGATGACTGTCGTCGAATTGAGCGCAGAAAACATCCCGATGTTCATTTCTATGCGCCTGAAGGTGCACAAGGTTATCTTGTCGAGCAAATTCGCGAAATAGTTTCAAGTGTGTCTCTTGCGCCAATTCGGGCAAGGGGCAAGGTATATATTCTTGATCGTGTTGATTTGCTTGGGGTTAGTGCCGCGAATGCGTTTTTAAAAACGCTTGAGGAACCTGTTGAAGGCGTCACGTTTATCCTGTTAGGACGAACGCGAGAAGCGGTGTTGCCCACGATTGTTTCCCGTTGCCAGGTGGTGCCGTTTCGTCATATTCCTGCTCGCGAGGCAGCAGGTATTCTTTCGCAAAAAACAGGGGTAACACCCGAGCAGGCTCGCATTGCCATTGAGGCATGTAATGGTTCTATTACGCGTGCTATGAGCTTTGCTAAAAGTGCCGAAAGATCGGAATTTCGTGCACGTATCATGGAGGTGTTAGCTAATTTAGCACTCAGTGATGAACGAGATGTTTTGGAATATGCTGCTGAGTTAATTGAGCGTGCGAAGGCTCCCTTGGACAATGTGCGAACTCAGCAATCAGAAGAGCTGGCGGAATCGGCTGATTTCTTAACAAAAACAGCCTTAAAGCAAATCGAGCTTCGCCATAAACGTGCCTTAAGTATGGCGACGCGCGAATCACTTAATCAAACCACTTCTATTATTCGTTCGTGGTTACGTGATGTTTTAATGATTTCCTCAGGAACACCTGAGCTGATAGTAAATATAGATCAACGAGAAGTACTACAACGTGCCGCTCAAAATGTAACGCCAGCGGGTATCATGAGCGCATTACGTGAAGCGTATAAGACTGATGAAACGCTTAGTTATAATGTTTCTCCAGAGACATGTTTAGATGTACTTCTTTTTTCGATAAGAGAGGTTTTGAATGGTTCGGGTAACCCCCATTAAACTCCAGGCTGGAACCAGAGTGCTCTGGTTTGATCCAGCTGAATATAACGTATGTGCGGGCGATCGAGTAATTGTGAGCACCGAACGCGGTTCGGAATTTGGTGTTGCTACGGCAGACATCATGGAAGTAAGCGACGAAATGATCGCCCAGTTGAAATCGCCCTTAAAGCCTGTTTTGCGCATTGCGGATGAGGCTGATATCGAGCGAGCAGAAGAGCTGCGCCAAAAAGGCGAAGACGCACTTTCTACCTTTAAGGAATTAGCTGCTGAGGCAAGCGATCAAATGAGGCCCGTGATGGTTGAATTCTTGTTTGATGGCGATAAGGCAGTTTTTTATTTTGAGTCAGAAGAGCGTGTTGATTTTCGTGACTTAGTGCGCAAGCTTGCCAGCGTATTTCATGTACGAGTAGATATGCGCCAAATTGGAGTTCGTGATGGCGCTCGCATGATTGGTGGCTTAGGTCACTGCGGGCAAGAGCTCTGTTGTGCTCGTATGGGTGGCGAATTTTCGCCGGTTTCTATTCGTATGGCAAAAGAACAGAATCTTTCGCTCAATCCGCAGAAAATTTCTGGTTGCTGTGGCAGGTTAATGTGCTGCTTGCGCTATGAATACGAAGCTTACAAAGAAGTGAATGCACGTGCTCCTAAGATGGGTGCGAAAATTGAAATCCCTGAAGGATTTGCAAAGGTAACTGAAATCAATGTGCCCCTTGAGCGTGTTACGCTCCAGTTAGAGGATGGCAAAACATTCAAAGTTCCTCTTGAGGAAATGGAGGTTGCAGGCGAAGGAAAGCGTCCAAGCCGTATTAGCAAAGAAGTGTTTGACCGCTATGCCTCAACGGATCCCTTTACCATGCTTGAGCTTTCTTCCTCGTCGTCGAATTTGGAAGTTTCATCCTTTACCCACGAAGACAAGCTTGCAGAGCCTAAAGCTCGCCTGGTAAAACAACCTCGAGGTGAAGGAGGCTCTAAAACCTCTAAAGAAGATAAGCATCGCAAGCCACGTCGTCGTCGCAGTGTTGAGGTATCGGCTGATGGGGTTGTGCAGGTAAAGGAAAACAATCGCGGGGATGCTGCTGGCAAAAAAGAGCAACAAGGCAGCACCACCCATAAACGTGATCGAGACGATGCGCGTACAGAGAAGAACTCCCGCCGTGATCAACGTGAAAAACGACGCGAGAATCAGCGCGAGCGCAGGCAGCGTCATAGTTCTTCTCGCCGTTTAGAGCAGTCGCAAGATAGCCAAACAAATCGTTCAAATCGTGAAAAGCGTGAACGCAGTACTGAGCGCAATAACGATCATAACAACCGTGGGGATCACGCTTTGCAAGCAGAGCGCACAACTCGCAGCGAGAAGAGGGGCAGAAACGATCGCGGCAATCAATCACTGCGCTCTAATCGCAGCGATCGCCCTTCACGCAAGCGTCCGGGGCAAAAATCTTCAGGGGTGCGTAATGCACCGATAAAATCACATCAATCAGAGCGTCATGCAGATCATTCAGCGCAGCAAAGTCAAGCGGCGTCTGGCGAGGTAAAGCAGGCGGGTTCTCATCGCAGGCCTCGTCGTCGCCAGCGTAAAGCAGGAGGGGATGTAAACAATGCAAAATAAAGACTATGCGCTTTTAACTGATTTATATCAGCTGACTATGGCTCAGGGTTATTGGGCATGCGGCAAAGTGGAAGAGCAGGGGTGCTTCCACATCTTTTTCCGTGATCCTCCATTCAATGGGGGATTTGCGGTTGCAAGCGGCATGGATCACATTGCTGAAGTTATTGAAAACTTCAAAATAACCGATGAAAACATTGCCTACCTTGCTTCCTTGGATGCTCCCGGTGGCGGCAAGTTGTTCAATCCTGATTTTCTTGAGTACTTGCGTACCTTGGAATTAAACGTTGATATTGATGCGGTGCGCGAGGGTACGGTTGTTTTTCCAAACGATCCTTTTGTGCGTGTTATTGGTCCTGTTCTGCAGTGCCAGCTTTTAGAAACCCAGCTGCTTAATTGTGTGAATTTTGAAACGCTAGCTGCTACTAAAGCGGCACGAATCTGTCATGTTGCAAAAACGCCGGTAGCAGAATTTGGCCTTCGTCGTGCACAGGGCGAGTCGGGTGGCCTTCGTGCTTCGCGTGCTTGTATTGTGGGCGGCTGTGCTTCTACTTCTAACGTTTTAGCGGGTCGTATGTTTGGGCTTCCTGTATCAGGAACTCATGCTCATGCTTGGGTTATGGCCTTCGATAATGAATTGGAAGCTTTCCGCGCTTATGCACGCGAATTTCCTACCAACTGTGTGTTGTTGGTGGATACCTACGACGTGGAGCAAGGCCTTAAAAATGCCATTACGGTTGGTCTTGAAATGAAGGAGCGCGGCGAGCACTTAACAGGTGTTCGTATCGATTCGGGCGACTTGGCATGGCATGCGAAGTTGGCTCGTAAGATGCTTGATGAAGCAGGCCTTAGTGATACTGGCGTTGTTCTCTCAAACGATCTGGACGAATTTACGATCAAGTCCATTTTGGATTCTGGTGCGCAGGTTGCTTCATGGGGTGTAGGCACCAAGATGGTAACTGCGTATGATCAACCAGCTTTAGGCGGTGTCTACAAGCTTGCAGCAAAGCGCCAAGGAAACGAAGGCGAATGGAAACCTATCATGAAGGTAACCGGTCAGTCCTCCAAGCAAACCGTGCCAGGCGTTTTAAATATTCGTCGTTACTTCCATGAGTCAGGCAAGCTTGCTGGCGATATGGTTTATGACGTTAATTACGGCATTGATCGAGAACGCATTGTTGATCCTGCTGATGAGCTTCGCCAGAAAGATTTGTCCAATAAGCACTACATTACTTTGCTCGAGCCTCTTGCCCGTGGGGGCAAAGTGGTGTTGAAACAAGAATATCGCGATGCTTTGATTGCGCGTGATTATTGTCGCGAACAGTTAGAGTTGCTTGATGAAAGCCAAACACGAATCGTCAACCCACATTCATACCCTGTAGGTTTGGAATATGCACTGTTCTACCGTCGTCACGAACTAGCTTCGCGCTTACTGGGGCTTCTGTAGACAAACGACTTGAGAGTAGCCCAAGCTTTTGTTGGGCCATCGGAAAGGCACCGTAGATGATCAGAATTGTGACCGACTCGGTAGCGTCTTTGCCTTCAGAGATCGCGCAAAAAGAAAATGTTGAGGTAGTTTCGCTCTACCTCAACGTTGAGGGGGAAGAATACGCGGATTCAGATATGGATGTCGATGCGTTTTATGAGCGCATTCATGAAATGGCAGACAATCCTCCCACCTCAAGTCAGCCTTCACAGGCAAAGCTGGAATCGTTGTTTGAATCGATTGCAAAAGCGGGCGACGAGGTTTTAGGTATTTGGATTTCTTCCAAACTATCAGGAGCGTTTGAGGGGGTTCTTCGTGCAGCACGCGCAGTTGAATCACGTAACATTGATTTTTCCTACTGCATGATTGATTCTTCTTCCTGCGGATACGATGAAGCGTTTCCTGTACTGGCGGGTATTCGTTCAGTCAAGGAAGGAAAAACGCTTCGCGAAGCGGCCTGCGATGTGTTGGAATCCATTAAAAGCACGCGTTTTCTTTTTACGCCCGAAAGCCTTACCTTTTTGCAAAAGGGCGGACGTATTGGTGGTGCGGCTGCTTTGTTGGGAAACCTTATTAAGCTATCGCCGGTTTTGACGGTTGTTGATGGCATTCCTCAGGCAATGGCTAAGGTTCGTACTCAGAAAAAGGCTCTTGCGAAAATAATTTCGATCTTAGAAGAAGATCGAAAGGCAAGTGGTGGCCTTAAAAACTTGGTGGTGCATTATATTGGTGAAAAGGCACCGGCGCTTACGTGGGCGCGCGAGGTAATTGAACCTCTGCTCGGTCATGCGGTTGAAGTTCATCCGGTCAGCCCTGTGGTGGGACTTCATGTAGGGCCTGCGATGGGAATTGCGTATGAATGCAATGCACCCCTTGAAGGAAAAATTACCAAAGATGTTTCGTCGTTAGCGGTTTTTAGCTAAGTGAAGAGAAGGGATGGAAACAGTGGCAATCAAATGTAACCTTATTATCGATTCCTGCTGTGACTTGCCTCATGACGTGGTGGATAGAGAAGGCGTGTATCTTGTTAACTTCCCCTACTTTGATGACGATGGTGAGCACCTAGACGATTTGTATCAAAGCAACACTGCTCATGATTTTTATGAAGGTATGAGAAACGGAAGCGAGCCCCATACGGCGCAAGTTCCCATGCAAGCACTTCAGGAAGCTTATCAATGGGCAATTGATCAGGGGATTCCAACGGTGTACTTAAGCTTTTCAAGCGGGCTTTCGGGTACGTTTGATACGGCAGCGATACTTCTTGAACAGGTAAAGTCTGAAAATCCCGATTTCGAATTGTATTTGGTGGATACCAAGCTTGCTTCGGTGGCAGAAGCACTGTTGGTTTTTGAAGCGCTCAATCAGCGTGAAAAGGGTCTCAGTGCCAAGGAAATGGTTACCTGGGCTGAAGAAGCGCGCTATTTTGTTGATGCCCAGTTTATGGTGGATGATCTTGAAGCACTGCGTCGTGGCGGACGTATTCCTTCTTCGGTTGCGTTTGCGGGTTCAAAACTTGATGTGAAGCCGCTTTTGGGAATTGATATGGAAGGCAAGCTTGCCTTAACGGGCGTTGCTCGTGGTCGTAAAAAGGGCGTTAAGTCGTTAGTGGACTACTGGAAGAAACGCCGTGCGGATGAAAGTCCTGGACAAAATGTTGTTGTAGGGGATGCTGACTGTCCTAAAGATGCCGAGCGTCTGATATCTCTTCTTAACAAGGAAGATGAATCGTTGTTGGTTTTGCCCTCAAGTATCGGACCTGTTATTGGTAGCCACGTAGGTCCAGGAATGCTGGCGGTAGTATTTTGGGGCCCTGACAAGCGTAAAGACTTATCGGTTGCCGATCGTATCGCAAGTAAGGTTCGCGGAAAGTAAACCTATCGGCGAGAAAAAAGTTTACGCGAGTTTTATCGGTGTTGCTTTCAAGAGGTTTGTGGAAAACAAACGCGTTGGCTAGAAAAAGAGCAATTGAAAGGCAAGAAAGGCAGAGTATATATGGCTTCGCAAGAGGTTAAAACGTTTAGTTTTGCAGGAGATTCTTATGTTTGCTCCTGTTTGGAGACATCGTTGAAGGCTGCGGGATTTGCCTTGTGCGATATACCTGAAGCAGACGTGGTTTTTACGTATTGTGTAAGTGAATCTGCCTTGGAAGATCTCTATTACGACAGCAAGGGTCTTTTGCAGTCAACCAAAAAGGATGTCATTCTTGTTGACTTAAGTCCCTCTACCGTTTCTTTTGCACAAGAGCTTTGCGCGATGGGATCGGTAAGTGAAAAGCATGTATTAGATGCGCCCCTGGTGGTGCAAAATGTGGTGCTTGAATATGCCTTTTCTGAAGCAAACAACCTCTCGATAGTTGCCGGTGGCTCTGAAGAGGTATTCAAGCGTGCAGAGCCAATGCTTCGTGCCTTGGCGGCTAAGGTTATGTGGATGGGCAAGGCTGGCTGTGGCCAGGCAACAAAAGCAGCCTTTACGCTTACCTCCTGCGCAACGTTGGTTGGTCTTGTGGAGGCATACGCCTCTTTGCAGTCTTCGCAGATGCAAGAAGCGCAGGTTGATCAAGAAGACTTTCTGGATGTTGCGCTGTCTCTTAGGATGCTCAGCCCTGCTCAGGAAGCTTTTGTGCAAGCAATGGACGAAAACGAGTTTGAGGGAACCTCATTTACGATCGAGCATCTGATGGGAGAAGTAGCGGCGGCTCTAGCGTGTGTGGATGATGGCGATGTTATTCTTCCTCAGGCTGAATCGGGCTTTCGTTTAATGGAGCTGCTTGCTCTGGTTGGCGGTGTTACCTACAGCCCTGCTGCGTTGAAGTTGGTATTTGCCGATGAAGAAACAAGCAAGAAGTATGGTCTTGATTGGTCTCGCGCAGAAGGAGCTTACGATCATGATCATGATGGGGAAGATCATGAATGCACGTGTGACGATGATGACGAGTGCAATTGCGGCCATCACCACCACCATGACTCTCAGGCAGGTTCTGGCTATATAAGTTTTTCTTCAAATTAAACGAACTGAGCGCTCAGTGTTTAAAGTGTTCACTTGCTTACACCTTGGAATAAAAGCCAAAGAAGACGAGAAGCTTTCGGGAAAATGAAGAGCTTCTAGAGGTCAAACTTATGTCACGCCGAACTATATTGGAGCTGTTGTAAGCGCCTAAGAGGAATCAAAGTAATGGATAATGCCGAAACGTACACTGCCCCCTACAAAGCTTGCAGGGTATGTCCTCGTGCCTGCGGGGTTGATCGTACTGCAGGTGAATTGGGCGTTTGTCGGGCACCTGCAACACTTCGAATCGGACGCGCGGCGCTTCACTGGTGGGAAGAACCTTGTTTGGTAGGAGAACAGGGAAGCGGCGCGGTGTTTTTCTCGTTCTGTCCGCTGGGATGCGTGTATTGCCAAAATGAAGATTTGGTAGCGGGAGCGGGTGTCGAGGTTAGTTTTGCGCAGTTCAAACAAACGCTTCTCAGGCTGCAAAATGAAGAGCATGCAGCAAATATCAATTTAGTAACCCCTTCGCATTATGTGCCTACTATCGCAGAGGCTCTTCGCCAATTGCGAGGAGGTTCAGATCAGCACAAGTCTGCGGACCATGACGAGACGACAAAATTAAGAATCCCTGTGATGTACAACACCTCAAGCTTCGATTCGGTTGAGAGCCTTCAGCAGCTTCGAGGATTAATCGATATTTATCTGGCAGATTTTAAATACGTCTCTTGCGATATTGCCCAAAAGCTTTCGCATGCCAGGCAGTATCCCGCTCTTGCCCTTGCCGCTCTTGATGAGATGGTTTCCCAGATTGACTCGTGGGAAGAAAACGAAGAGGGGCTTCTCCAAAAAGGGGTTATTGTTCGGCATTTGGTTTTGCCAGGACACGTGGAAGAGTCCCTTCGCGTTCTCAAAACGATTCATGATCGTTATGGCAAGCGGGTTCGGCTGAGTATCATGAATCAATATACGCCTCTACGTTCAGAACTTGCTCAATATGGGCTTGCGGGCAAAGTGAGCGACGAGGAATATGAAACGGTACTCGACTATGCCGATTACTTGGGGATTGAAGATTATTTCTGGCAAGAAGGTGGCGCCGCTACCGAGAGCTTTATTCCGGTCTTTGACGGAACGGGTGTTGCTTTTTCTTAAGGGAATACCCGCGGGATGCAATGCCCTCGGGGTGCAATACCCGTGGGCTGTAATGCCAGCGGGGGTGCGATATCCGTAGGCTGCGATACCTGTGGGCTGTTCCGCGGGGATGTGATACCCGCGTACTGCAATGCTTGAGGGCTTGCGATACTTTTGGGTTGCAGACAGAAAGCAGACGGGTTTGGCTGGTGGACGTGGGCTTTGCTTAAAGAAAGATATCAAAGAAAAAGTTTCGCATTTTTAAAAGACTTATGGCATAATGGGTAACGCTTTTGCCGGCATGGCGCAACGGTAGCGCAACTGATTTGTAATCAGTGGGTTGCGG
>USIG01000007.1 GCA_900554685.1 uncultured Cryptobacterium sp. | reverse complement strand
CCGCGCCGCCCCGTAGAAATATGGGGCGGCTTACACCACTTTTCGGGACATGATTAAAAGCCCACAACACAAAAATGCACGATTTACCTTTTTGTGGCCAAACTCGCATTTTCACTGCAAACCAAACTGAGTAATCAAATTGATCATTTATACCTCGGACACACGTAATGCAATCTCGCGCTTGATCTGAGTAAAACGCTGCTTTGGAATAGGGATTCTTGTCCCATCCGTCAAAACAAGACTGTAGCGCTCAACACTTTGAATATAAGTCGAATTAACAACATAACTGCGATGAACACGGATAAATACACCAGGCAATTGCGCTTCGACTTCGCTTAATAGCTCATTAAGAACAAGCATTTGTTTTCCCACCTGCACAACCAAACAGTGTTTTCCCTGCGCTTCGATGAAGAGAATGTCGTTTGGATCCAGATAATGCAACAACATACCCTCTTTAACAACAACGCGCGAAGGCAGCATGCCTGATCGGCGCCCTGCGTGTAAAATCCTCCGCACATAATCATACGTTTCACGACTCGTCTCTATAGGAAACACATCTCCATTAACGAGCTGAGTATCTATGTTCGAAAAATGAAGGTGATAGATAAACCATCCACCGTCCTGCGCCGCATTGATCCCCCTGCAAACATTTAAGGCAGTGTCTCTATCGAACGAATCCGCATGTACCGATTGGCGCTCAACGTTTGCTCTTGTAGTGCTCCAACGAAAACAGGCTGTCACCTGACGCCCCGCCGAAAACAGCAGTTCCTCCTTTGCTGCCGAGTACAGCTGATATGAACCGGCAACCAGCGCATGCCCGTCATTCTTATGAGGTGAACCCACAGTATGAAAACTTGTTTCACCGAGACGCATTTTAGGCAAAAGCTTAATTTCAGGAAGTATCTGACGAAAAGCTTCCTTGCCTTTAAGTATTTGACCCTGAAGTGTAATAACAGAGCAATTATCCATCATGCAAGATAAGAGAGGCGTTTCATCATGGGCATAAAGAGCTGAAAGAAGATTTTCCAAAACATGTGAAAGGTCACGCAATTTTTGGCTTGCGCCTCTTCGAAGACGTTCCTGCACACTCCCAGGCGAAACTCCCTGAGCGCTCTCCACTGAAACACTTTGATCGCTTTCTTGCAAAACTCCCTGAGCGCTCTGTATTGAGACACCTCGAGCACTTCCTACCGAGACCTTTTGAATGTTTCCTAGCGAAGCACTCTGAGCGCTTTCTCTCATCTGTTCTCTGTTAGTACTTTTGGCCACATACCCCCCTTCCATGAGATAATTCAACATAAGGAAACAAACCGAAACGGCTGATAAAGGTTGATAGAGGCGAACAAATAAGGCTACTTCTTTGACGCATTATTCGATCATTAGGCTGCTTCATTGAGCTTTATTTGATCTTAAGGCTAGTTCATTGACTCTTTATTCGATCATAGGGACGGTTCATTCCCGTTTCTAGCCTTTCTGCACGAAAGAGCCTCTCATTTCCTGAATGGACGGTAGAGGCAGTGAAATAATTCGTCTCATGGCTCACAATAGATTCAGCTCCAAAAGGTAGAACATTCCTCACGCAAACCACCAAGAAAGGCGGATTACTATATGCCTGCAGATATAGGATTCATCGCGTTTCGCTACATAGCGGGATATCTGTTGCAAGTTGTTCCGTGTGCGATACTTTGTTTTTTGCCTTTCAAGACTATGCTTCGATATAGCACGCGGCGTATCGGGATGGTTATTGGTGTTTGTATTGTATTAGCGTGTGGTCTTTTTACGTTTGCAGGGATTGGCCCTCTCGGGCCGTTTGAGAATCAGCGCTATTTTTTGACTGACCTTGTTTTTATGGCACTGCTCGTCGTACTTCTTGCCGTGTACGCTCAAAGCATCAAAGCCTCACTTGCAAAGAAGGCTTTCGTTTTCTTATTTGTCATGACCTATGGTTGTGTTGTCCTCTTGCTTCAATATGCAATTTCGCTACCTCTAGGTATTCTTTATCTCGGCGATACCTGGATGTACTATCCGCCGAAGCTCCTATTAAGGGCCATTTTGAATGTGGTTCTCTTCCCTTTTGCTTGGATCTTGATTAAACGAGTCGTGGCACCACAGCTTATGTCAGCCCTCAACGATAGTCGCTGGTGGCGTTTATGTTCAATTCCTATTGTTATTTTGGTTGTTCTCGTAGGGTTTTATTGGCTTCCCATTCAGCTTAATGTGCCTTACAACGTAGTGAATGTCTTGCTCGGCGTTGCGGCGATAGTTGGAGTCTTGCTTGTGCTTTTTATCAATCTTCGAACTTCACGTGACATGGGTAATATCCTCACCGAACGAGATGAACTGGCAGAGCACGTAGACTCGCTTAGTGAACATATGGATTCGTTGAAGCGCGAACATGATAAACAAACTGAAGAGCTCATCCGCGTCGAACGACAGATGAAAGCCGCACTCTTACACACCGCACATGCACACCAACAGAAAAACACCGAACAAGAAAAATATGCTGATCAGGCAAAACAAACCAATCAAGAAAAACTTGGCTTGAACGCCGAAGAATTTAACGTTCAATCACAAGAAGAGGAAACGGTCACCTTCAAAGCCTCTTCCGCAGTAGCAACCTTCAAGATAAAAGATCTTTCATTTTTGGAGGTATTTGGACATCGCCTAGTTATTCATCTAACCACCGGAAAAACCGAGGAGCTGAACTTCAGTTTGTCCCAAGCCCGCGCATTGCTTCCTGAAGATATCTTCATCCAATGTCATCGTTCATTTTTAGTGAACAAACAGGAAATCCAGCTCCTGCGACGTTATGAAATTGTTCTTAATGACGGCTCGGTCATCCCGGTAAGCAAACAACGCTACCGAGATGTCGAAGCAGCCCTTGGCTAACCCTCATAGACTGTCTTCGTTTAATCCGAGCCTGGTGGTTATCAATTCAAGTTATTGTCAGCTCCGTTTGCCGACTATCACTTAGAAGAACGGGATCGACGAATAGCATACGCACCTACAAGCAAAGCAACCACCGCACCACCTGCGAACGCAATAACACCAATGCTCGAGTAATCGGCGGTCTTGGCAAGTTCGCTTTTCGCTGCATCGGTCTTATCCAAAGAGGCCTGCTTAACTGCAGATGAGGTGTTCTCTGCCGTCGTTTCATCAGTTGGCTCTTCAGAAGCCTTCATCGTACCTTTCTTCGGAAGCGTATTCGTTGCTTCGCTCAATACGTCAAGAGCAGCATCACAATCAGCCTGGGGAACAGTATTGTATTCAGCTGATCCGGCTTCATAGAGGCTACGAACATTTTCGATGAGCGCAGCAATCTGATCGTATTCTTCCTGAGTTACCCAAAGTTCCGTACTTGGCAATTGAGCACCATTATCGTTCGATACGTGGAGCGCGTTAAGTACTCTTTGAGCTACCTCGATACTAAGCTCCATGTTTTCAAGTGTGCTCTGGGAAACCCGTAAACCAGGTGCTATTTCAGGAACGTCATCATACGCCTGCTCGAGTTTTGCTATCTGCTCTTTAGCTTGATCTTCCGTAATAGCTTCGTTGTTCTCTTCGCAGAATTGCGTTACTTGAATAATAGTATTCTCGTAGTTTTGAATAGCATCATAGGGAAGCCAAAATTCATCCGAGGGAACATGCGCGCCTTCATCTTGGCATACATGAGCCATGCCTAATAAGCCTTCAAGCAGAATCTGGTGATCTAAAAGTGCGCTTTGTAGTGTCCCGTAAGGTGTTGTCGGAGAAAGTTCACCACGTTGCATATTGTCCGTGAAAGCCTCAAAAGCAAAGCTGAGCGCTTCTAGGGCTTCGTCGCAGCTATCCTGGGAAACGCTATTGCCTTCCTCAAGAGCAGCATCATATAACAGCCTTACAATTCCCCTATTGATGTCTAGCTCATCATGAATCGGCTCAGTAACCCAAAATTCATTGGAAAAAGCATCCTTGCTGCTTTCGCCCTTCTTGGTGTTATCCAAAAAATATTCCGCTATTTCTAAAGCGTATCCCATCTGGGTAATGATTTCTTCTGATACTCGTTTACCAAGCTGGGCCTCAGGGAAGTTTTCGTATGCGGCATCCAACATGGCAATTGCATCCAGCATCTCTTGCTCTGTTAGAGTATTGCCTTTTGTTAAAGCGATTTTCCACGCGTCATCGATAACCTTTTGATAAACGTCAACTGCTGATTTGGGATACCACCATTCATCAGACGGAACATCTGATCCGTCATCACCCTCCTCGCAGAGATGATAAGCCTCACCGACAATAGCATCTAAGGAAATTTGATGATCATAGATTACCGATTCAAGCTGATCAAAGTAGGTTTCAGGCTCAAGCGTGCCCCTCTTTAGATTGTAAAAGAAATCATCGCGAGCGACACTCCATTCGGCAAGCCAGTTGTCACAGGTAGATTGCAAAACACTTTCGTCTGCTTTAATCGAATTAAACAGATCTAATAGTTGCTCATGAGCATCCTCTAAAGCGTTATACAAATCAGGTGTTACCCACCATTTATTATCAGTAAGATCACTTCCATCTTCACTTGCATAATAAATGTTTAAATAAGATTCGGATATGAAGAGACTGCTTTTTATCTGATCAATGGTATCTTCTGACACCAATTTACCGAATTGCACCCCATGAACTATAGCAATGCTTTTTAGTTCGTCGGCGGCATTTTGGTTCTCTTCATCGCTGAGAGTTTTATCGTTATAAATATCTTGTGCCTTGGTAAGGGCATCATTCAAGATGTTGTAATTTTCCTGATCGATCCACAATTGATCAGAAGTAACTTTATTGCCGTCTACATCCGTATAGCCATCGTCATTAGAAATTACCACATTTGCCAATACCGCAAGCACTGCTCTGATTTGCGCATCTAAAGCGTCATAAGGAGTGCTTGGATAGTTTTCGTCAGACGTATCTGCTGTTTCACCATCGGATTCATTTTGAGAACCCATGCTTTCGGTTTCAGAAGATTCAGATTGATTGTTAGCTAATGAGTTAGGAGAAGATTTATCTGCAGCACTGGCTTTTGCAGATTCTCCTTCACCGTTGTCTGCAGAGCTACCCGTAGGGCCAGCAGTGCCAGAATCACTAGTACCGCTACCGTTGAAACCATTATGACTGGCACCGCTATTACCGATGCTACCATTGTCAGCACTACCGCTTCCCGTACCAGCATTACCAGCATCAGCAGCATTACCCGCGCCATTACTATTAGTACCGCCCGCAGTATCTTTATGACCAGCCAATCCTTCCGTTTCTGCCGCTGATTCAGTACCAGTAAGCTCATTTCCTTGGTTTTTATTTGATACAGAGTTTGTACCTTCTTTTGTAACAGTTTCGCTCGATCCTCCCCCTTTCTCGTTTGCTGTTGCATATGCAGTAGTTGGAACTATAGGCACAAAACCTATTGCCAAAACGAGCGCTAAAGCAACTTTGGCAGCGCTTGCCCATTTTGAAACATGCTGCATGACAAGCTCCTTTCCTCCACGCGAGTACCACCCCTCGAGAGTCAAAAGGAAGGCTCACTACTTCAAATTGCTCCATGCCAAAAATTCAGCAATAGAAGTTCGTACCCTCCCCTTTTATATTCGACTCTACAAGTGATTAAAGAGTAAGGCCAAACCATGAACCAACCTGGGCATATAAGAATGAAGGAGACTCTACCTAGAACGAATCGGAACTTGTTTTCGGTATGCGGCATACTAGCTAACAGATAATCTTACGAGTCAAAATAGAAAACCCGAGCGACACGAAATGACTTCAGGTGTACGAGGGACTCACTTTCTACACCACAAAGCTGTCTTGCATAAAAAAGACAGGGAAAGCCCAGGTCCTACGTCACAAAGCTACCTCACGTGCACAAGTGGCTCAGCTTCAATGCCACAAAAGTGCGTTGCGTACATGAATAGACGAGCCCACATGACACAAAAGAACGTTACGTGTACTTTTGTGTTGTAAAAAGGCGACTTTCGCCACATTTTTGCTTCTCATGCACAGATTTTGAACTCAAAAAAGAAGGGAAAACAACTTTTTGCTTTCCCTTCACTAATTTAGGTAACTAACGCCTATTTATTTGTAACGAACGCCTAAACGCTCCCAAAAGTGCAAAACACGAAAATGCACTACTTGCGCTTTTGTGGCCAAACTCGCATTTTAAGAACATCGGCGCCGAAATGCTAGGATCTCAGAGCGCCCACAGCGAACATCTAGCACCAGAGCGCCGAACGAGTCCAGACAGAGGCAGTAAGTGCCACTACTCAAGCACCAAACCGAATCCGACGAAAGGCAGTAAGTGCCACTACTCAAGCACCAAACCGAATCCGACGAGAGGCAGTAAGTGCCACTACACCAAACGCCAAACCGAATCCATGCAGAAGCTAAAACTTAAAATGCACGGAAGCGTTCATAGCGCTGCTGACGAAGTTCATCAGAGGTCATAGGCAACAATTCCTCTAAAGAACGGGTCACGAAGTCGTGTACCGCAACAACCGCCTGTTCGGGGTTTTCGTGCGCTGGTTTTTCGCCTTCGCTTAAGACTTCTTCGATCAGACCCATCTCGCAAGCTTCTGCAGCACTCATCTTCATAACCGCTGCAGCCTCTGCCGCACGAGAACGATCCTTCCACAAAATAGAAGCAAAGCCCTCCGGAGAAAGTACCGAATATACCGCATGTTCCTGCATAGCAACACGATTACCCATTGCAAGTGCCAATGCACCGCCGGAACCACCTTCACCAAGAACAACGCACACTACCGGCACACCGAAGCCTGACATTGCAACTAAGTTATCCGCAATAGCATTACCCTGGCCACGTTCTTCAGCTTCCATACCACAGAAAGCACCCTGGGTATCAACCAAGCACACGATAGGACGACCAAACTTTTCTGCCTGGCGCATCAAACGCAAGCTCTTACGATATCCCTCAGGCTGAGGACAACCAAAGTTGCGCGCAATACGCTGGTGCAAGTCAGCACCCTTTTCCTCGGCAATAACAGTAACAGGAATGCCGTCGATCCAACCAATGCCGCCCACAATAGCGCCATCATCGGCAAATGCGCGATCACCATGCAGCTCAATAAAGCCATCCACGATGTGATCAATATAGTATTGAGCAGTCGGACGATGAACATTGCGCGCCAGCAACACGCTTTGCCAAGCAGGATTGTCTTCACCATCAGACCCCGCCTCGGTTTTCTTCATGGGAAGAATCGAAGGCGCATCCGCAACACCACGCTTGCGAAGAGCACGCTTTAGAGGGAACGACTCATCGCCACTTAAAGCAGCGCCCGCCTTGCCAAACAAACGAGCAAAAGGATTGCCGCCCTGCTTTACAGGATGCGTCTTGGCAGAAGACGAATTACCCGATGATTCTCCGGATGAATCCTCAGAAGAATCAGCAGAATCAGGACCATTCGATTCTGCACGTGAAAGCGCTGCTTCTCGCGCAGCACGAATAACCGAGCGAATAGTACCAGCCGTAGTGTCATCGCTTTCCTCGGAAGCAGCAATCTCTTCCAAATCCTGCGTTGCACAATGGATGTCTACTACCTTAGAAAGATACTCACGCAAGTCAGAGCGCTCGACAATAGCATCAATCAAGCCATGCTCAAGCGCGAATTCTGCAGTCTGGAAACCTTCAGGCAAGGTTTGCTTAATAGTGTCTTGAATAACACGACGACCAGCAAAACCAATAAGCGCATGAGGCTCAGAAACAATAATGTCTCCCTGGGTTGCGAAAGATGCCGTAACACCACCAGTTGTAGGATCGGTAATAACCGAAATATAGAGCAAACCTGCGCGACTATGACGCTCTACCGCGGCACTGATTTTGCCCATCTGCATCAAGGACACAAGGCCCTCTTGCATACGGGCGCCACCCGATGCGGTAAATATGATCAAAGGAAGACGCTCATCAGTTGCGCGTTCAATGGTGCGCGTAATCTTTTCGCCCACCACAGAACCCATGGATCCCATCATAAAGGTGGACTCCATAATGCAAACTGCGATTTTACGACCCTTCAAAAGCGCAGATCCACAACGAACTGCCTCTTCTAAGCCGCTCTTGGTACGGTTCTTTTCAATAATGGCATCGTAATCCGGGAACGAAAGCGGATCAGTTTCCGGAATACCGGTATTCCATTCCTCGAAAGAATCCTTATCGAAAAGATAATCAAGTCGCTCATCAGAAGTTAAGCGATACAGCTCGCCACAGGTAGGGCAAACGCCCCCCGTTGCCAAAACGGGCTTTTCATCGTGATAGAGCTTACATTTAGGGCACTTGCGCCAGGTTACTTCGTAATCTCCAAATTCAGGATCGGGAGCACATTCCACCCACATCGTATGGGTGCGGTCCTTATCCATTGGTCCTAAAACCTGAACTCCAGCCTGATGCGCAACCATGCGAAGCAGAGCACTATTAGCGGTTTCGGGATTGCAAACCAACATTACCGATGCGCCGCTTTTGCGAACAGCATCCATAATGGCATATTCATTAGAGAACAGGCGTGCGTCGAATTTAGGTCCTAATGAGGCAACCTGTGCAGCACCAGAACAAGCAAATGCGCGAGCTTTATCATCGGTTCCTGTTACCCAGATCTGAGAACAACCGCTTTTCACGCATGCTTTAACCGTTGCCTTCATGGGTGATCCGTATCCAACCACCAACAAAGGACCATCAAGTTTCTCTGCCAAAATTGGCAACTGATATACGATGGTAGGACCATCAGTTACTACTGCTGCTTGCGTATTCTGCTGAACTGCAGCCATTACTGATTACCTCCCTCTGATTTTTTACCAGGCGCAATAACATACTTCTGTACCGCTGTTGCGCATACTTCTCCATCAACGCTTGCTTCAACCTCGGCAACACACATACGTGAAGAATTCTTCGTTATGGTCCCCTTAAGCGTTACGGTATCGCCCGGAAGAACCGTTCGGCGGAATTTCGCCTTATCGATACCTACCAAATAGCCCAAAGATCCCTCTTTGCCATCGTGAACAAGCACGCAAATACTTGCTGCCTGAGCAAGCGCTTCCATCAAAATTACGCCAGGAAGAACAGGATGTCCAGGGAAATGACCCTTGAATAAAGCCAAATCAGGATCGACATCCAACTCCGCAACAACGCTTTTGCCAGGCTCGCACGACAAAACACGGCTTACCCACACAAAAGGATCGCGATGAGGAAGAAGCTTTAATACCCCATCCTTTTCACAAGGAAATTCTACGGGCAGCGCGTTTGCGGCTGTCTGAACCTCCTGCTTTACGGCAGCCTGGGCCTCTTGCCCCGCAGCCGCTCCCTGTCCTGCGCCAGTCTGGGCCGCAGTCGCCTGGCCAGCAGCCGCTCCTTGCCCTGCAGCCTCTTGACCCGTAGTCGCTCCCTGTCCTTCGGCAGAAGCGCCAAGCATCTCTTTTTCGTCAGACATTAGGCACGCTCCTCAACAAAGGGAGATATTGCAAGGGTTGCATTGTGTCCGCCAAAGCCCAGCGAGTTAGAAAGAACAACCTTCTGCTCATAGTTCACCATAGCAGCGGTAGGTACCAATACAGAACACTCGGGGTCTGGCTCAGCAAAGCCTGCCGTTGGAGGCACAACGCTACGAGCTACAGAAAGAGCAGCAACGATAGCCTCAATCGCACCAGCAGCACCCAGCATATGGCCTACACAGCCCTTAACCGATGTCACAGGAACCTCAGAAGCACGATCGCCCAAAAGCGTGTTCCATGCAGCAGATTCAGTCTTGTCATTAACAGGAGTTGCCGTGCCATGGGCATTCAAATGACCAATATCGTCAACGCTGAAACCGCCTTCTGCCAAAGCCTGTTTCATAGCGCGAATAGCACCTTCACCACTTGGTTCAGGAGCAGTTACGTGATATGCATCACCAGTGGAGCCAAAACCAGTAACTTCAGCGATGATATTTGCGCCACGAGCCTGTGCGTGCTCTAAAGATTCAAGCACCAAAGCACCCGCGCCTTCACCAGGAACAAAACCATTGCGGCGCACGTCAAAAGGCATAGAGGCATTTTTAGGATCATCAGATTTGGTAACAGCACCCAAGTTTGCAAAGCCCGCCAAAGACATATTAGCGGTGCCTTCTTCGGTACCACCAGCAAGTGCTGCATCGGCAAAACCAAAGCGAATAAGACGATAAGCCTCTCCCACGCAATGAGTGCCTGTTGCACAAGCGGTCACAATGTTGAGGCAGTCACCCTTAAGACCATAGCGAATAGACAAATTGCCTGCTGCCATGTTTGAAATCATGGTAGGAATGAACAGAGGGCTTACTCGCTTTGCGCCCTTTTCATGCAAAACAACCGATTCGCGCTCAAACATGTTAAGGCCACCGATGCCGGAGCCGAATATGCAAGCAAAACGATCGCTGTTTTCCTTTTCCATATCAATGCCTGCTTGAGCCATAGCTTCATCGGAAGCCAAGATGGCATACTGAACAAAAGGAGCAAAACGGCGGGATTCCTTCTTGGTAAAGCCCAATTCCAGAGGGTCGTAATCAGGAATTACGCCACCAACATTGACCCCTAATTGCTCACGACGCTCTTCAGGGAATAAAGACAAGCAGCTTTCACCGCTCGTTACTTTTGACCACAGAGTTTCAACGCCCAGTCCAGCAGGAGACACAGCACCCATACCGGTAATAACTACACGGTGTAACGCCACCGTATTTGTCTGTGAACTCATAGCGATAATCCTCCATCTACCGTTAGAACATGACCTGTAATATAGTGCGCCTCGGGGCTTGCCAAAAAGGCAACCGCGCCCGCAACATCTTTGGCACTTCCCAGCTCGCGCAAAGCAATGCGAGATACAACGCCCTCGCGTGCCTTTTCGCTCAGAGCACGGGTCATATCCGTATCAATAAAACCTGGTGCTACCGCATTAACCGTAATGCCGCGAGCACCTAACTCTTTAGCTGCACTTTTCGTCATACCAACAATGCCTGCCTTAGATGCTGCATAGTTGACCTGGCCAGCGTTGCCGTACAGTCCAACAACGCTCGAAATACTAATAATACGACCGCTGCGCTGTTTCATCATGATAGGAGCAACGTGCCTCATGCAATTAAATGCGCCCTTTAAGTTAACCGAGATAACCTTATCAAACGCCTCTTCGCTCATACGAGCAAGCAGTCCGTCTTGCGTGACACCTGCATTGTTTACCAACACATCAATGCGACCAAATTGCTCACGAATCTGATCGATCATTTCTTTGGTTGCCTCAAAATCAGAAACATCTGCGCAGAAAGCCGCAGCTTTCACGCCAAAGGTCTTTTGAATATCCTCTGCCAAATCGGCACAAGCCTTGGCGCTGTGTTCGCTGGAATGATTAAGCGCAAGTGAAAACCCACGAGCAGCAAGCGCGCGTGCAACAGCAGCACCAATCCCTCGACTTGCTCCCGTTACGAGGGCAACTTGCTCCTGGGTTTCTTGTGTATCAGCCATGTAAACCTCCTTTTAGTTGCCTCGTGATTATTCGTTTGATCCTTCAGCAGCTAAAACAAGCTGAGGTACTTCTTTTTCCCATTCAGCATATGTACCAATTTTTATACGATTAGCCTTGCGATCAATACGTTTCACCAAATTAGTAAGAACTCCGCCAAATCCCACTTCAATAAAGTCGCTTTGACCTTCTGCAACAAGCGCGCTTATGCTCTGCTCGAACATTACAGAACTTTTCACCTGAGCAGAAAGACGCTCTGCTGCCTCTTCTACCACGAAAGGCTTAGCGTCGGTGTTGCAAATAAGAGGATAGAGAGGCTGCTTGAAAGTAAGCTGCTTGCAGAATTCGCCCACACGCGCTGCCGCCTCTTCCATCAAAGGACTATGGAACGCTCCAGCAGTACGCAAACGAGAGCAGCGCTTAGACTGCTCCTTCCAGAATGCCTCCGCGCGATCAATAGCGGAAACCGTGCCAGAAACAACTACCTGACCAGGTGAATTGTAATTCGCACATACCAGCACCTCGCCTTCAGCGCACGCATCACATACGCTTTGAGCATCCTCATGGGTGGCGCCCAAAAGCGCAAGCATCGCTCCGGCATTTTTCTGGCATGCATCAGCCAATGCGTGAGAGCGCTCGTTAAGAAGCGCAAAACCTTCTTCGAGCGACAAAATGCCCGAAACCATAAGGCCGCTGACCTCGCCAAGCGAAAAGCCAACGATCGCATCAGGCGTAAAACCTTTTGCCAACAAAGCTCGTGATAATCCAACCGAAATAGCAGAGGTTAAAACCTGAGAATTAAGCGCATCGTTAATCTGCGCCTCATCGCCTTCTTTGCTAAGCGCAACCAAGTCAATACCTGTTGCTGCTTTTGCCATTTCAAAGGTTTCTTCCACTTCAGGCAGCACCAACAAATCGGCACCCATGCCAACTTTTTGTGCTCCCTGACCAGGCATCATCCATACACTCATTGCGCCCACCTTCTACTTCCAAGCGCGAGCAGCGTTTTTGTCTGCCATTTCCTGAAGACCAAACTGAGCCCACTGCTGTGCCTGGGAAACAAGCTCGTTAATAATTTCAGCGGCAGGCTTGCAGTCATGTACCAAGCAGGCAGACTGACCAGCCATCATCGATCCGTTGTCCACATCACCCTGAACAGCACGACGAAGAGATCCTGCCAGGCGCTCTTCTGCCTCAGCACTATCGCCCTTGCCCGCTGCTTCCATCTGGCGAATTTCACGCGTGAGCTTGTTCTTTAAACCGCGAACAGGATGACCGCCCGCACGACCAGTAACAATCGTGTCGGAATCCTTTGCGGCAACAACCTTGTCTTTATAGGCCTGAGCGATGCAGCATTCCTCTGCCGTTAAGAAGCGCGTGCCAACCTGCACACCTTCTGCTCCCAGTGCAAACGCAGCAGCCAAACCACGGCCATCAGCAATACCACCTGCTGCAATAACAGGAATAGAAACGGCATCGCATACCGCAGGAACCAGCACCATTGTGTTGAGTTCGCCAATATGACCGCCTGCCTCGCAGCCCTCAGCAACAATAGCATCCGCGCCGCAGCGCTCCATACGACGAGCCAGTGCTGCAGAAGCAACAACTGGGATTACCGTAATTCCCGCCTCTTTCCACATAGGAACATATGAACCAGGATTACCTGCACCTGTCGTAACAACGTCAACCTTCATATCGGCAGCAAGCTGAGCTAACTCGGGAGCTTCAGGGTTCATGAGCATGATGTTAAGACCAATTGGCTTGTCCGTTAACTCACGTGCCTTTTCAATTTCAGCTTTCACCCAAGAAACAGGAGCAGCACCGCAAGCAATAATTCCCAAACCACCGGCATTGCTTACCGCTGCAGCAAGACGGGCATCGGCGATATTTGCCATGCCACCTTGAATAATGGGATATTCAACCCCTAAAAGCTCAGTTACTCGTGTTTTCATATGTGATCATCTCTTTCAAAGGGGGAAGTAAGTAACAACAAGCGAACCAGACCAATGAAGCCACGCTGCACCCCTTCGCAGTTTGTGCCGTACACCTCATATACCCTGGTTCGCTTATAGATTTTAAACTTTTAGTAGCACACTACCCAACAAGCAAAACTTGCTGATAAGACTCGTTACAGAGAATCGATGTAGCTGACCAAATCTTCGATGGTCTCAAGACCCTCTGGCTCGCCAAATTCGATATCAAGCTTTTCTTCGATATCGCAGATAAGCTCTGCCATATCCAAAGAGTCGATGCCAAGATCTTCGAAGGTAGCGTCTTCGGTAACATCTTCTGGATTGATGTCGAGGGTTTCTTCAAGGATCTCTTTGATTGCGTCGAGAGTTGCCATTAGTATTCCTTTCTTTTAAGCCGCCTATCCTCTTGCAGCTTCATTTTCTTGATCAAAAAACTCTTTGACCTTGCCTAACGCTTTATAAAGAACAGCTTCTTCTTCAGGAGTTAAACACTCAAGCGCCCTGTCTGCCATCTTTTTGTGGAAGGCATCATGCGCTCGATACGCTTTACGACCCTTAGAAGTAAGCTGAACAAGCACTTGCCTGCGATCAACTTCGCTTCTTGTACGCTTAACGTAGCCTTTCCGCTCAAGCTTAGTCATCGAAGCGGTTAAGGTAGCCAGCGTTACCTCAAGACGCGAAGCAACCACTTTCATAGGGTTTATCTCATGCAGTCCTACCGCAACAATAGTGTGAAGTTCAGCAATGCTTAGTCCTTCAGTAAGGCGATTATTGAGCGACTTTTCTTCGATACGCAAAATGGAATTGAAAGTTTCAGTGAGCATCTCATTGACAACTTCTTTGCCTTCGCGTTGCCAATCAGGTATTTCGATGCTCTTACTCAAAACCTTACTCCTTCAATTTCGTTCATCTTTAGAAAAGCGAACTCTTATGAGCACTGCGCACTCTAGGTACTGGCGGTATACTGCCTTTTAGTTAAACCCCATTTATGGATTTATACACAATAGTGTATATAGTAACGGGGCATTTCTCTAAAAGGTTTGCCTTCAAGCTTAATTAATTAAGCGTTTACAGGCAAAATGCCGATACCTAAAGCTCCAGGGCCAAGATGGGTAGAAATGATGGCGCCGCATGGGCAAGTACCGCCATCAACATATTCAATACCAGCATCTGTAAGAGCCTTTTTCATATCTTCAACAGGAGAAATATTACCACTATGACAGAAGCGGATACGTAAAGTTCCCTGTTCGTTGGTGCGCTTTTCCACTTCGCTTACAAATGTTTTAATAACGCCGCGCATGCCCTTTGCTTTACCGTAAGCTACCAAAATACCTTTTTCGTTGAAGGTAAAGATTGGCTTGATGTTCAAAAGACTTGCATTCTTTACCTGGTCAGCAGAAAGACGACCGCCCTTCAACAGGTTTTCCAGGGTTTCAGGAGCTACCAAGAATTCTGCTTTAGCGAGCAATTCTTTTGCCTTAGCTTCTGCTTCATCAAGGCTTGCACCTGCATCGCGCATTTTGCAAATCTCTTCAACTACCAAAGCAACTGGTGCAGTAGCGCCTGCACGAGCACCGTCCAAAACACGTACATCGATATCAACCTGTTCGGCAGCCGTGCGAGAAGATTCAATAGTACCGGAAAGAACGCCAGCGATATGAATAGCGATTACGCCGTCGTAACCCTTTTCAGCAAGACCGTTATACATCTGCTCGAAATCGTAAGGGGTAGGCTGAGAAGACTGTGGAAGTCCCTCGGATTGAGCCATGCGCTCATAGAACTGCTCAGCGGTAATTTCTACCTGGTCTTTGAAGGTTTCCCCATCGATCAAAACGCTCAGAGGAACCATATGGACATCAAGAGCTTTGTATTCTTCCTGAGTTAAATCGCATGTTGAATCAACTACGACAGCGAATCCCATGCTCATCTCCTTTCACAAGAAACATAAGGTTCTTGTTCGGTGAATTACGTATCCTTCATTTATTTACTTAGTTTAACTAACTAAATGAAGGATAGAGGGAGCCTTATCCAAACGCAAGAAAAAGAATTACTCCCCACAAATTGAGCACAGGAACATACAAAAGCGCCTATCGGATAGCAGCCAACACCTGCGCCCGTATCCGCGCCTATCGGATAGCAGCCAACACCTGCGCCCGTATCCGCGCCTACCAGCTAGTAACAACCAGCACCAGCGCCCGCACCCACATCTACCAGCTAGCACCAGCAACAACCAGCAGCGAATACGCCCACGGCGCCAACTAGGAGCGTCGGCCTCCGCCATACGAGCTTTTACGCGCACCAAATGCACTACCCTTTCGAGCAGTTTTCTTCAGATCGCCCAAAATATCGTCTTCGGCCTTGCCTTCAAGCTGAGCACGCAGTTTCACCACTTGGTCACGTACTGCTGCCGCGCGTTCAAAGTCCATCGCCGCCGAGGCTTCCATCATTTCATCTTCCAAGGACGCAACAATACGCAACATTTCGCTACGAGAATAACCAGCCAGTTCAGCATTAACTTCCTCGGCACTACGCTTGCCTTCGTCAGTTTCCAGATAATCAGTAATATCACTAATGCCCTTGCGAATAGTTTTAGGCACAATGCCGTGTTCTTCGTTGTAGGCCATCTGAATACTGCGACGACGACGCGTTTCGGTTATCGCTCGATCCATCGAATCGGTAATTTTATCGGCATACATTATTACCTGGCCATTCGCATTACGAGCCGCACGGCCAATCGTTTGAATAAGCGAGCGGTGGTTACGCAAGAAGCCTTCTTTATCCGCATCCAAAATTGCCACAAGCGAAACTTCAGGCAAGTCCAGCCCTTCTCGAAGCAAGTTGATGCCCACCAATACGTCGAACTCGCCTTTGCGCAAATCACGCAAAATTTCGACACGTTCCAACGTACCAATATCTGAATGCATGTAACGTGCACGTACTCCCTGATCAAGCAGGTGTTCGGTCAGGTCTTCAGCCATGCGCTTGGTAAGTGTTGTAATAAGAACGCGCTCGTCACGCTTGGCGCGCTCTTTTGCCTCGTCAATGATGTCATCAATCTGAGAAATAATCGGACGCACATCGATCTCGGGATCAAGCAACCCAGTGGGGCGAATAATCTGTTCTACCTTTGCTTCACTTACGCGCTCTTCATAGTCTCCTGGTGTAGCGGAAACATAGACAAATTGCGGAATACGCGCTTCAAATTCATCAAAACGCAAAGGACGATTATCCAAACATGAAGGCAGACGAAAACCATGCTCTGCCAGGGTAACCTTACGAGAGCGGTCGCCCTCATGCATGCCTCGAATCTGCGGCACCGTTACATGACTTTCATCAATGAAACACAGAAAATCACTGGGGAAATAATCGATAAGAGTATAGGGAGGCTCACCCGGGGCACGACCATCTAAATGACGCGAATAGTTTTCAATGCCCGAGCAAAAGCCCATGGTTTCAATCATTTCCAAATCATAGGAAGTGCGCATCTCCAAACGCTGCGCTTCGAGCAGCTTACCTTCTTCCTTAAACTGCTTTAAGCGATCCTGCAACTCTTCCTGAATGGTTTCTATTGCATGCTCGATAGCAGGTCGCGCTGCCACATAATGCGAAGCAGGCCAAATCGGAAGCGCTTCGTAGGTGTTAAGCACCTCTCCTGTGACGTTATCTATTTCTTCAATTTCCTCGATTTCATCGCCCCAAAATTCCACGCGGATTGGATTGTCCGCATAGGGAGGAAATATATCAAGCGAATCGCCACGCACACGAAACGTGCCGCGCTTTAATTCGTAATCGTTGCGGTCATACTGAATGTCGATCAACTTGTGAATAAGCTCATCGCGATCCTGTTCGACTTCCTTATCAAGAAATACCGCCATGCCAGCGTATTCCATCGGCGAACCAATACCGTAAATACAAGAAACCGATGCCACCACGATAACGTCGCGGCGAGAAAGAAGCATTGATGTTGCCGCATGGCGCAGCTTTTCTACCTCTTCGTTGATAGAGGCGTCCTTTTCAATAAAGGTATCAGTGGTAGGAACATATGCTTCGGGCTGGTAATAATCGTAATAAGAAACGAAATACACCACAGCGTTGTTGGGGAAAAATTCTTTAAGCTCTGCTGCTAACTGAGCTGCCAGCGTTTTGTTTGGAGCTAATACCAAGGTTGGCTTTTGTACCGCTTCGATAGTTTTTGCCATCGTGTACGTTTTGCCAGAACCCGTTACACCCAACAGCGTTTCGTAACGCATCCCCGATTTTATGTTTTCAGCCAACTGAGCAATTGCTTTGGGCTGATCACCTGCAGGTTCATAGGGAGAAACTACCTCAAATGGCTGAGAGGACAAACGTGCTATAGGCAATTTGCCTTCCATTTGATGGCCCTCAAGATTTTGAAGATGTGCCATGGTAGTTCCTTTCGAAATATCTATTCTTTCGCTGATTGGCTCGCGATTGCTTGCAGGACAAACTCACACCTGAACAACAGCTCATATACAATCCTTCGCGGGTTCACTCGCAGCCCTTTGATGGTTTGTTGGCAACCTCGCGTGCACCTTAGCGTAAACGAGGTGCAAAGTCAGAGTCCCACCACTGCTGAATTTGTTCCTGGAATTCCTCAATTGTTCCATCATTGGTAAACACTACATCGGCAATAGCTAAGCGTTTTTCTTCCGGCACCTGACTTGCAAGACGATTTCGAGCGTCCTCTTCCGAAAATCCGCGTGATTTCATCAAACGTTGGATGCGCACCTCTGGCGATGTGGTAACCGCCACCACAATATCGGCATTCTTGTAAAAATCATCGCGCCCGTCGAGTATAGCCATTTCCAAAACAACAACCTTGTGGTCTTGCCCTACTTCGGCAATGTGGCGCAAACAACCCTCATAGAGACGAGGCTGTGTAATAGCATCCATACGCGCGGTATCTTGCGGCGTAGCAAAGGCGCGCGCAGCAAGTTCGGAGCGGATAATCTCACCCGCATCATCAAGAATTTCCTTACCAAAAGCCTTTACCAGCTCGGCTTTCATTTCAGGATTGTGTAGGTTTTCATGCCCTACCGCATCAGCCAAAACAATTCCTGCACCTTTTTGCTGCAGAAAATCCATTAAGGTAGATTTACCCGAGCCAATGCCGCCCGTAACAAAAATACTTAGCACGCACGTCCCCTCTCGTTTGCTTTTGCACAGCTGCGATTTGCAAGGATTTCACTTAAGGTTTTCACCTCGGTCTCACCACAGACTTGCTTCGACCCTGCCGCAGACCTGCTTCGGCCTCACCCTAGTCTTACCGCAGACCTGCTTCAGCCTTACTTCGATCTCACCTTGGTCTCACCGCAGACTTACCTTAGCCTTACCCAAGTTTTACCTTTCCTATGATAGGTCCTTTTTCGTTGCCGCACACACTAATCGATGATTACGTACAACAAAATACGCTGCCACCACAAAAACCAGCAGATACGCAAGGAAGCCTGTCATAACACCCGCTACAATACTTGATACAAGCGGAACTCCAAGCCCTAAAACAGCACTTATCCCATACCAGGGCTTAATAGCTGATGAAAACTTTTCGGCATAAACCTCGCAAACCGCCCCGTTAAAGGCAAGAACTAAGCAAGATACCCAAAGAACAACAAATAAAATTCCTGCGTAGTCAAAAAAGCGCGCATCATTAAAACATCCAACCGCAAACAGAACAATACAAAGGATAAACGCACCTACAAAATAACGCGCTTGACGAGCCGCTTTATAGTGAAGTTCTCCACCTTTGTGTAACTCCATTTTGAAGGCCATGTTCTACCCCCTTTGTGCTCACTACACTACGATATACTACCCGAAGAAATGTGCGCTTACTTTGGCGCACCACGTTTTACTTTAAACCTCGTCTGCCTAGACTCAATCCCTCAACGAAACAGAAGCGTATCAGACATAATCACGCAGAAAAACGTTATAAAATGCACCCCTGTCCAACAATAGGGACACACAAATCCTTGCAATTCTATACACTCCCAACTAAGTGAATTGTAAGGAAAGGAACAAAGATGAGCGTCTATTCGCGTCATATGACTGACTTCGCTGTTGCTGGTATGCGCTATTGGGATGGCGCACTTGTTCTGGACGAATTAAAGGTCGGCGGCAATTTAACCATGGTCGTAGAAAACGACAACCCTCACGACCCCGATGCCGTTGCTCTGTATTGGGAAAACACGAAAATTGGCTACATTCCTAAAGATTTGAATTGGCTTCCAGCCCAACTACTTCGCTTTGGACACGACGACGTTTTGGAATGCCGCATTTTAAAAGTTGATACAGAAGCCGATACCTGGAAGCAGGTACAAGCAGGCATCTACGTTACCGATAAAACCGCTACGAAATAGAGCACTCGTAGCCAAAGTGCTTTATCGCAGACTCATAGCTACAAAGGGACTGACAATAAGCCCCTTTGTAGCTATTGCCCTCTGAAGCAACGTAAAAGCAGCCACAAAGCAAAAATATTCAATGTACTGAACATTTTTGTTCAGTGCATTGAACAACGTAGTCTTTCCGCAAAGCTCGCCTTTGATAGCGCTCAAGAGAAGGCTCTTCTGATCTTGTCGGTTCTGTGGCAAATGCCTAGCCTTCTTTCGTGGTTATTCCTTTTTATCCTCAATGATGTAGAAATCGGTTCCATCCGTAAGCATTGTGTGCGTCGCTTGCCCAAGAAAAGCAACCCGATTAATGCCTGCAGCATAGTCGCCTAAATGCTCTTTAAGTTCGCTCTTGGATTCTCGTAATTTCATTTGCATTTTTGTTTTGGTGGTAAGCAGCTGCTCTTTCGCCGCTGCTCTAGGAGTTTGAGAGGTAAGCCGTTTAAAAACACTCTTTTCGCTATCCCCTTGCGGCAGTGCGACAGGAACGCCTTTCAAAGCGCCAATCTGAAGCTCAATAATGCCAGAAACTATCTGATGTCTCTCAAGAAATCGTTGCGACTTCAGTGTAATTCGCTGCTGTTCTACCAAAGCACTACGCTGATCAACACTTCCATCGTAGTACATACGCGTTAGAGCAAGCGCCGATAAAGCTTGCAAGCATAATTCAAACTGCTCTTTATAAGAATTTAGTTCATCAAGTAGTGCTGAAATTTCCTTTTCAGTAGGCTTAGCTTCTCGTGCCTGCTTTTCAATATCAGAAAGTTGTTCGGTAATCCAATCAATTACCTCACCAATATCGTTATAACGAGATTCAATTTCAATTCGAGCAGCCTGTAAGGCTTCAGAAGGTTTTCCCTGATAATCCTCAAAAAGCTTTATATAGGTCCTAGCAATATCAATTGCGTTTTTAACTTTTGCCTTTTGCTCACCGGCAATCATCGCTATAACACTATCAAGTTTCGCGTCAATATTGTTCAGACTATCGCTAATCTCAGTCATATACGCCTGACCAACAACCATAGCTGCCGCCGATAAACTCACAGAAGCAACCTGAGCAGGACTTATTCCGTTAAGTCTTAATGATACATCTCCATTAAGCTTGCCATTGGCATCTTTCACTAATGCACGGACTGAACCATCTTTTCTCTTTGAATCAATAAGGTTTTGCAGCGTATACCCATCAGGAACCTCCACCTTATAAAGGTTAGTGCTCCCAGCAGCATCCAAAACATTAGATGCCGCCCCTAGTACCGCATCGACTTTTCCCGTTAGGCTAACTCTGCCAGAATTATCCTTATCGATTTTGCCCAATACAGAAATTTGATCTAATTCTTCAGGCTTTACGATTTCGACGATCACAGGAGCAAGCTCGTTGTCTTTCACTGATCATCACCCTATTGCGCACTAGACTGTTCGGATTTCATAGCTTCCCATTTGTTATAAGATGAAACAGATTGAAAATCTTGGACAAGAGAAGCATAGCGACTTTCCAATTGATCACTATCGCATGGGTAAATCAGGATCTTCATAGGCTGCTTAAATTTAAAATCAGCATAAACATCAACGTTGCCAAAACCACATAGCTGCGAGTAGACGTCAAAACCAATAGTATCGCTACAACCCACATACACGTCTTTGTACTCAGATAAATCTTTTTCACGATTTGACTTCATAGTCAATATGACATAGCAACCAGAAATTGCCATATAACCGGTTTTAAGATCATTTACATCGGAAATATTCGCTTCAAAACTTTTGAAGAACTCTTCAGCTGAAACCGATGATATGGAGCTTGTTATTGCGCGATTTCGAGCTTCCTCCAACTCTTTCTTATGCGCCTTGTTGTCTTTGATTTGTTGAGCCTTTTCAAAAACAGCACCCTGAAAACCTTTAACAGCATTGCCAGCCTGTCCAGCTTTTTGAGAAATTTGCTCAGCCACGATAGGCCCATATTTTTTAACGGTGGGTTCCACATAAGGTAGAACTTCCTTACCGAAATCAATAGCGTTTTTGATATCCCCAAGACCAATCTTTGGCTTTGCCATAGCTTTTACCTACCATTCAAAATCAAAGCAACACATTACATCTATTCGGTTTTATTATTCCTCTTTACCAAAGCACTGTTCGACCAAACCGGAAAGTGTTCCATTTTTTGCTGCCTCTGCTGAATCAACCTCGGCAAAGTTTGATGTTTCTTCTTTTAGCCTTTCGTCGAATCCTAAAATGTAATTTGTGGCAATCAGATAAATAATGCGCGTTGGTGCCATCCCATAAACCTGATGCTGCAAGATATGCTTGATACGCTCTTGGTTATCGGGAATCTCTTCTTTTATACGGGAACTGTTATAAAGACGCTTTACGATCTCAGTAATATATAGCCCTGATTTCATGTATAAGTCCGCAAAGGTATTGGAGGAATCATCAAAACAACCTGGATTCTCTTTTTCAAGATCATCAACCATTTTCTTTACTACCCATCGAGGTGTAAAAATCTGGTTGGTTCTTTGCGGAGGAATGTAATCAAAGATATCCTCTGCATGAGATTCATCAAAATAGTTTGCTAATTCCTCACGCTTATCAAGGAACTGTTGAATAGAGTCATTAAATACAACCTCATCAAAAAGTTTACCTTCGAAAAACTTTTCTTCACCAGTTTCTTCATCAATATAAGTTCCACCATCACGAAGAAATCTAAACTGCTCTTCAGTGATGCCTGTAACTTCTTCAAAAACATCATCTTCGGTGTAGTCATCAAAATTTGCCAATGTTAAATTGCGATCACCATAAGCCATAATGAAGCTTGGAATAGTACGAGAGAAACCTCTCAAATGAGCACGAACCATATCTTCAACGGAGTTTTTCTCTTCTTGGGCCTTAAATTCTTCAACCTTACGGGTAATTTCAATTGGTTGGTCATGTGAAGTGTTGTCTACCATTTCCTGCATAGCAGAGCCAAGGGAGCTGAGGGCAGTCTTGACTGCTAAATTGTAATCAGTCTCTGCCTGCTCAATCTCGTAAGATGTCTCTGCTTCTTTAATGCGTTTATCGCGCTCAATTTCAGCAACCCGCTTACTCTGCAGGAAATCATCTTCGATGCGTTTTGCCTGTGTATCTATCGCGCGATTAGCTTCTTTGATCAACTGCTTTCTCTTGCTCGATTTTAGATTGTAAGCATCAGCAGCAGGATCCACTACGTTATATTCGACAGACCCTTTCAGTGCTTCTTTAACCTCACGGACTTTCGTTTGGATTTTCGCTGTATCACTTTGTTCGTCTATATCAGCAAATGCATCGTCGGTATCAAACTGAACTACTTCATAGATCTTCGAGCCAAATAGGTCTTTCGATTTCCCGATAACATATTCTTCTGGAACCACAACATTGCCGTATTCATCAACGGTATTTTCGCCCATTGCTTCAAGGGTGTTCACTTGAGCATCAAAGGATTTTTCATCTGCTGGCGTAAGCTTTTCAATGATGTGCGTAACTGCAGATGGCGCTGAAAAAATATTGCTTATGTTGCTAAATAAATAATTGGACATAAATCCATGACGTACTACCTCCACGCTCTTTAATCGGCGCGGAATAGTCAAGACTGCTTTAGCGTCAATCTCGACCATCTTGCCTTCTTCGTCCTCCCCGATTACCGGAAAGAAATTCAGAAGCCTACGAATATTTCGTTCATGGTCTTGAGCAGTGCCTTTACCACCTGCAGTGGTAGCACTCAGATTATTAGCAAAGCTTTCATATACAGTGAGTGTTCTTGCAGGGTCGAAGTCAAAAACATATGCCCGTTCTTTTTGAACACGCTGCTTTCTACCATCAATAATGACATCTGTCTCATAAGGGTTCTGAACACGAAAAGCCGCCTGCATATAAGAAGAAGGGCTCTTCATATTGGAAAGCATAAGCACCGCAGACCACTCAGGGACGGTAACACCTACCGTTAATTGGCCAACTGAAATAGTGATGGTCTTATCGTAATTGTTTATAGCTTTACGGACCTTATTGAAGGCATCCTCGGCTACAGAATCATCATCTTCAAGACGGCCATCCCCGGCTGCTACCACTACTTCGTAATCTTTGAATACTGGATGCACTTTTAGCATCTTAGCGAGCGCCTTTGCACTTGCTACACGATTTAGCAACCATAACGTATGTGGAAGCTCTGCTCGTAATCCTGGCGTTGAAAAAGGATATTTCTCCTGCGTGGTAAGCGCATCAAGAAACTTCTCTATCGAGTCTTTGTATTTGAAAACACCACGTTCGTCAGTCGAGAAAAACTCATTGAGATCAAAAGCAAAATCAGCATAGTCATCTTCAGAAATCGCCGCTCCTTGAGAAAGTTTACCCTCAATTATGGGAGACATCTGGTAGGTAAACATTTCCAATCGCGGAAGAGACTCATAAGCGTTATAACAATCGCCATCCCAATTCTCTTTTGCAGATTGTTCATCAGCATACGACCAGTTAAATATCTGATCAGCATTGAAACGCCCATCTGCCAAAGCCTTAAAAGGCGTACCAGATAAATAGAGCGTATGCTTACGACTAATGTTATCGAAAGCACGCTCTGTTTTAAGCGTGTCGACGCCTTCCTGAGATTCATCAACAATCAGCAAATCAAATTCATTGTCTGCAATCCATTTAAGCTTATCAAAGTTCCCTCCAAAATAAGCTGACCCCTTAAGCCCCTGTAAAGATTCAAAGGCAATCATGCTAGGCTTTTCACTATCAGGAGTATTGAGACGAATTTTTAAATAATCATTTCGGGAAACAACCCCTTGTTTCTTACTTACCGCATCATTTTCAGAAACAAATACATACTTGCCACGCCAACCAACAAATTTAATAAAGTCATCAGCCCAAGAATTAGCAATTGAGGGACGATTGGTAACCACCAACACCATTTTGAAGTCCATTTGCTGAACTAAATCATATGCAGTAAGGGTCTTGCCAAAACGAGGCTTAGCATTCCACAAAAATTCAGTGCCGCCATTTTCGAAATAAGCTTTCGTAATATCAACTGCTTTTTCCTGTTCAGGACGTAAAGTGTAGTCATAATGGTCGGTATCGATCGTATAGGTGCGCATTGCGAATTCATCAAAATACGAACGTGCAGGCTGTGGTTCTATATGGAACCATTCATTTTTTGCATCGCCTTGTTTTTCAACGCCCTTTTGTCGAGTTAAATAGTTATGAAAATCCGTATCATGAAAATATTCCCCAGAGCCATCCTTATACATAGCATTATCTTGCCATTCAAGCTGTGCTCTGACATCAACAGTATGCGTTTGCTGCTTTATTCGCTCCTGGACGGTTTGTTTGTCGGTATAACCGATCTTAATCCATCCATCGTGCCGTTTGATTTCAGGAGTTGTATACGCATAAATCATCGGCACAATTGGCGTAAATGGTTGAATTATGGGAGCCATTATTTCTACCTACTTCTTCCTAACGTTCTCAACTCTACGTTTGATGTAGCGCATATCCTCTGTTGTCAACTGCATCAATTCACATAATTGAAAGTCGATATCTCGAGAAAAGTCTATAAGCTCATTATTTGAGGAATAATCTCCAATATCTGGAACTTTTTTTCCGAGCGAAGAAAGCGCTTCGTCAGTCATCAGAAAGGCAAATCTTATAATGATTGAATTTACGTAGTTATAGAAATTTATGGCTTCCTCTTGGGTTTTGAAAGATCCCAATGCAACACGAGAACGCCCAAAAACCGAATGATTATCAATAACTTCTAGCTGGCGATCCCTTTTTTGTCCCCCAGCATTTGCGCTAGAAACAACTACTTGCCACTCATTAATAAAAGCTGTATTTGTTTTGATAATAGATAGCGGACCAACAAACCATCTAGCACGTCCCATTTTTCCGGCGCGATCATTGGTAAAAACCTTTATTTCGTTTTCTTGATTAAATTGCCCAGAAAACGGACGAAGGACCCCAGGATGTTTCTCAATATAGTCACTCTCGATGCCGAATAACGATCTAGGCAGAATTCTTTGATGAAGATAAGTAACCCCCCCCCTCGCGAGAACAAAACGGTCAATCTTATTTATGATCTTCCAATCGCGCGGGTCTAGCGGCATTAATTCCCTACCGGGGCTCTCCATAAAAGTCTTAAATTTTTCTCCATCTTTTATATATTCATATTCAAAACCTGCTGTCGTTTTTCTTTTATTTTTGACGACAATAGAAATGCCATCCGCAATTGAAACAGTAGGAAATAAGTCTTTAGCATTTGCGTATAAAGTTAGCATAGCAAGATGAGGATCATTAATTTGTTTCAAACCAAACTCTTTTAATCCCTTCCCAGATCTATGAATCCAGCGACCACCAGGATAAATAAGAACCGTTCCTTTTCGAGCAATTTCATCAATCTGCATTTGAAAATAATGAAAAATGTTCTTGGATGGTTTTTGTCGATTAGTAGAAACTTCCTTTTGAATCGTCTCTTCTTGATATGGTGGATTTCCAATAATAAAATCAAACTTCATGGCAGTTCCCTCGCCTCGCAAATCCCTAAACTCAACTTCTTCAGAAGTTTGCCAGTTGATTATTTTGGCAAAAACAGGATCTCTATCAGCTGTTTCTTCATTGTCTTCTTCTGCAGATAAAAAATCAAAAAGTGTGGGTTGATAATATGACTCATCTAATGCTTTAAATGGAACACAATAAGTAAGTCCATCCATCTGAAAGAAATTGTGGCTTATTGTTTCCGCAAATCTTTTGAGCGTAGCTGTTGCAAGAGAATAACCTGCAACTTCTGCTGCTTCCTCAACTGCCCGCAATACATTAAAACGAGCAATAAGAAGATTGTCCCCTTGATACTCATAACCATATACAGACCTAAGCGCTTCAAGTGCCCATTTTTTCCAAGTATCAAATGAAGTTGCAATTTCTTGGACTACGCGTAACTTTCGATCTAGTATCCCCGTTCGCTTCTCAAAGGAAATGTAAACGCCATCAACGGCATCATACCGATTTGTAATAAACGGGGCCTCGCCACAAGTTATCTCAAGCGCTATTGTACGTATATATTTACGCTTGTCTTGAATAGAATTCATGCTATCTAAAATTAGCGCGTTATCACTCTCCACTTCATCGATCATGTATTTACAAACCCATGTCGGAGTAAATACTTCAGCAAAAGATTTTGTAAGAGAAGCTTGCTCTTCGGCCGCTTTTTCCGCACGAGTTTTGATAACACCTAAATTATTCTTTGAGATAGCATCTGGAGTAATTTCACTTTCTGGCTCATACCCTATCCCTCGATTTACATATGCCGAGGTAGCCCATACGATATTCTTACCTGTTGAATGATCTTTAAGCAGCACATCAAGAACGCCATTTTTTGCATAGCGTTCTAAATCTTTGGATATATTTAACGTTATGTTTGCGTGTCCGCCCAAGTAATTGTTGCTTTCTCTATTACAAATAATTTAATTGTTATCTTCTTGAGACTATTCTTCTTTATTTTTGTAAAGCTCAAACGTCAACTCAGAAGGATCAATTCCCGTTGAAGCAAATACTTTTTTAAGAGCTTCAATCTTTGTCCACGTAGAGCTGCCTGGATTAAAGTAAACTCCTTCTCCGACTTTAAAACCATAGCCATTTTCTGTTGAGTGGAAATATCGCCCAGGAAAGTCAGCACCATCAGGTACATACTTCAAAAGCACTACTGGATCAAGCTCATACACCATTGATAGGACTCCGCAAATCATATCGGCCCAATTTTTTACTGTAAATCTCGAGCCCATAAAGCTGTACGCAGCAATTTTTCTTCCAGTAAAATCAAAATCATCATCTAGCGCATGCTCTTCATATGAGTCATTACTCCATTCAAACGTAGAAGTAATCATTGGCCACAGCTGCAAAAAACGTTTACGCATTAAGCTATTGCGTTCTTCTAATTGCTTTTCTCCCCAAGCCTCTTGTTGACACACGTAATTATTTATACGGAATCCTGAAGACTTAAAGCCATTTTCCATATCACGTTTTTCAACAAACCGCCTATTACTGTATTTTGAGTTGTAAGCAGTAAGTGTTAAGTTTGCCATACTGTTTAACCATTTATCATGGATTGATTCATAGTTATCCCCAAGATCCCTCATCCAACTATTAGACAATGTCTGGGGCATAATATGCTCAACGCTATAAACATCGTTCTGCAGATTATCAACCACATTGACGCGCTCTAGACTGTCGCCATTTTCAAGACGGTCATACAAATAGTATTTATTGTTTGCAATACGATAAAAGTCTCTTTGACCAAAGGATTCCATAAATTCAGCATCCCTGGGGAACCGTCCGCTTCCTTCTTTCCCTAATAAAACTTTATTGAGAACATCCGAATAATCCCCTCCATCGGCAACACCCCGAAGAGTTTCATTATGAAGCGTTTCGAAAACTTTATTTAGTGCATTCGTAGGAACCTTACAAACCCAACGTCTAAATAGAAATGTTTCTATCGAACACAAAGAGCTAATGATTTCTTCATCAGAGATACCGCCACAACGTCTGTACTCAAAAAGATTCAATAAATACGGATAAACAACCGTAGCA
>USIG01000006.1 GCA_900554685.1 uncultured Cryptobacterium sp. | reverse complement strand
CCGCGCCGCCCCGTAGAAATATGGGGCGGCTTACACCACTTTTCGGGACATGATTTGAAAAATGTGGCTCGTACATCATTCGTTACCATTTTTGTATGCTTTGTACAATGCCATTAATGCACGTGATGAGAAAATGTGGCAAAACTTCTCATTTCGCAACACGCTCAGTGGCAACCATCACGCTCGGTGGTAACCATCAAGCTCAGTGGCAACCATCACGCTCAGCGGTAACCAATAAGCTCAGTGGCAACCATCACGCTCGGTGATAACCATCAATAAGATGCAATCATTTGACTAGATACGAGTAGATCCAAAATCAAAACAAAATTAAACAAAACAAAATGGGAGGTCACGATACCAAGAAGAGCTGATAGGCTTGAATAAGATACCTGAAAGGTTTGCTGAAGAGTAAAAAGCTCTTAATAATAGGGCTCGTGGCAACAAAGGAGCAGTTCATGATTTCATACGATTTTACGGGGAAAGTAGTTGTGGTAACGGGGTCTGCTCGCGGTATTGGTCGCCGAATAGCAGAACGCTTTTATGAGGCAGGCGCAGTGGTCGCTCTCTGCAGCCGTTCTGCGGAAGGCAAGGAAACATTGATGCAAGAAATTGCAGGTGACGACCGAAGCCGTATTATGGCAGCAAGTTGCGATGTTTCAAAACCTCACGAGATAGAGACGTTTTTGCAATCGGTTGTAGACAAATTCGGCACTATCGATGTGTTAGTGAATAATGCTGGCATTTATTCTAAGGAAGATGTTCGCGATGTTAGCGAGGAGCAATGGGATCGTGTAATGGATACGAACCTGAAGTCGGTCTTTTTTGCGAGCCAATGGTTCTGCCAGTATCATTGTGCAGCAAAAACGACAGGGAATATTGTAAATATTGCGTCGGTAAGTTCCGTAACGTTTGTACCAGACAACGCTCTTTACAATGTGAGCAAAGCAGGAGTGGTAACCCTTACTAAAACTTTTGCGCGCGCCATGGGTCCTAACGGCATTCGCGTAAATGCGGTGGGACCAGGCAGTATTCCTACTGATTTAAATGCGGAATTGTACAAGGACCCTCAAGTGGAAAAGGCTCTTTGTGAAAAAATTCCGCTAGGTCGCCGTGGCACCAAGGACGATATTGCCAACTGCGTGCTTTTCTTGGCGGCGGAAGAATCGAGTTATCTAACAGGCCAGGTTATTTATGCTGAAGGTGGTTGGCTCCTTGTCTAAATCGAGCTTTTGTTTAGCGATGGATCGTAACGGAGGGGTTCTTGCATGAACGAAATAAAATGTCCTCATTGCGGGAAAGTATTCAAAGTAGATGAATCGGGTTTCGCCGATATTGTCAAACAAGTTCGTGACAGCGAATTTCAGCAAGAATTAGCAAAGCGTGAAGAATTGCTCCGCACCGAAAAGGAGCAGGCTCTTGCCTTGGCAGCATCTCAGGCGCAAGGAAAGCTTCAGGAAAGCTTGGCGGCGAAAGATGCCTCAATGCAGCAAACGGTTGCTCAGCGCGATGCGACTATTTCTGAGTTAAAGGCACAGATTGAAGCTTTAGCACGAGAAAAAGAGTTGTACGCTCAAAACGAGGTAGCAAAAGTTTTACAAGAACAAAAGGATGCGCTTGTTCAGGTTCAGCGAGAACGTGATGCCTTGCAGACTCAGATCGAGCGGGAACGCGAGACTCTCCAAGCACAATTAAAGCAGCAAAAAGATAGTGCTGCTTTAGAACAGGAGAAACTAGCTTCTTCATTACAGAATGCTGTCGCTGAAAAAAATGTGCGTATTACCGAGCTCGAGCAACAGCTCACCAATCAAAAAACCACCTTTGCAGCAGAAAAGGAACTTGCGGTAACGCAGGCGAAAGTCGAAGTGGAGCGACAGCGTGATGCACTCAAGGCTCAGCTTGACCGCGAGCGCGATAACTTTAGCGCGCAAATCGAACAGGAGCGCACCTCATTGCAGGCGCAAGTAGCCTTAAAGGAAGCTGAGAAAAATCAACGAGAAAATGAGCTCAAAGCTCAAATGGCCGACAAACTTCGTGCAAAGGATGAACTGATCGCCTATAAAGATCAGGAAATTGAGCGGTATCGCGACATGAAGGCGCGTCTTTCAACGAAAATGCTAGGCGAAACACTCGAACAGCACTGCGAAACGGAGTTCAATCGGTTGCGTGCTACGGCTTTCCGGAATGCCTATTTTGAAAAGGATAATGATGCCTCGTCGGGCTCTAAGGGCGACTATATTTTCCGCGAAACAGACGAAGAGGGAAACGAACTTGTTTCTATCATGTTCGAAATGAAAAACGAGCAAGACGAGTCAACGCATCGACACAAAAACGAAGATTTCTTCAAGAAGTTAGATTCCGACCGAAGAAAGAAGAACTGCGAATATGCGGTGCTCGTTTCATTGTTGGAGCCAGAAAGCGAGCTGTATAACGCCGGAATTGTTGATGTGTCATACCGTTTCGAAAAAATGTATGTCATTCGTCCGCAGTTCTTTATTCCGCTTATCAGCATTTTGCGCAACACTTCGCAAAGTGCGTTGCAGTATAAGGCGGAATTGGCGCTGGTGAAGAAGCAAAATATCGACATTACCAATTTCGAAAACGAAATGGAGGATTTCAAGCAGAAGTTTGGCCGTAATTATCGTCTGGCAAGTGAAAAGTTTAAGAAGGCAATTGATGAGATCGACAAAACTATTGATCATCTCCTGAAAACCAAAGAAGCGCTTCTGGGCTCGGAGAACAATCTTCGTCTTGCTAACGACAAGGCCGAAGCACTTACGATCAAGAAATTGACGCGTAACAATCCGACTATGAAAGCAAAATTTGACGAACTGCATCAAGCGCGTGCTTTGGAAGATAAGGAAGAGCCTTCAGAAGAGGGGCCAGAATTTCAGTAAAAGAAAGCCTTCCGAGAGGCGGGGAAGTCTTGGTGAGGTAAGGCGAGCCCGCAGGCAAGGAAACGAGTTTCAATAAAATAGAGAAGGTCGCAAGGAAAAGCGTAAGAAAACTGTGAAAAAGCGTGCAAAAACTGCGAGCGTGCGTAAACCGTGAAAGGGCACGCGAAAACCTGCGAAAGGGCACGCGAAGAACTGCGTGAAAACGTGAGAAACTGTGCGAAAAGCATAGGGAAAACCACGAGGGGGAGCTATGGCGAAAAAGGGAAAAAAGAAGAGCAGGAAAGCAGAACAGAAGCTTATCGATGATGCCTTCCGTGAAAAAATGGCAGCGATGCTTGCAGAGACCGCTGAGGAAAAAGCTCAAAAAACAAGCGAGTCTCCACTGGGGGCGGTGTATCGTCGTGGTCCTGTGATGATGCGTGGTTCCATGATTCCGCAGGACAATACGACGGGCAATTTAATTGCGAGCTCGCATGATAGTCATGATACCGATTGGCTCCATGCTGATCCTTGGCGCGTCATGCGCATTCAAGCAGAGTTTGTTGATGGTTTTGGTGCGTTGGCGGAAGTTGGCCCCGCGGTGGCTGTTTTTGGGTCTGCGCGAACTAAGCCCACGGATCTTTACTATGAAGAAGCAGTTTTAACAGGTGCTCTGTTAGCTAATCAGGGCGTTGCCGTTATAACTGGTGGTGGACCTGGGATTATGGAAGCAGCGAATCGTGGAGCAGCGCTTGCAGGTGGCACTTCGATAGGGCTTGCTATCGAACTTCCTTATGAAGAACAGCTCAACGAGTGGGTTAACCTCGGGATGAGCTTTCGTTATTTCTTCGTGCGTAAGACCATGTTTGTGAAGTATTCATCAGGTGCCATTTTCTTCCCGGGTGGATTTGGCACACTTGATGAAATGTATGAATTGCTTGTGCTGGTGCAAACGCATAAGGTTGCGAATATGCCCATGGTTTTATTTGGAAAAGAATACTGGAGTGGCCTTATGAACTGGACGCAGGAAATACTTGCGAAGCGCGGCATGATTGATGATTTGGATACCAGCCTTGTAGTTTTGACGGATGATCCCGAAGAGGCGGTCCGTGTTGCTCTAAGTACCACAAAAACCAATAAACCAAAAAAGTGATGGCTGCATGATGGCTTTCAGTTATAGGTTGCAGTGACTAGCCGTAGTGATCCGGTTACAGTGGTTGGTTGTGGCGATCGGGGTGCGAGGTTATATCACGTACCACTTCTGAGGCAAGTGCAAGGCCCATTGCGGCGGGAACAAATGCGTTGGAACCCGGTGCGGGACGCGTGCTTTGTTTTGTCATAGATTCCTGCCCTGTTATGTCAGTGAAGGGCGTGCAAGAAGGTTCACTTGAATAGCACACTTTCAGATGATCAATGCCTCGCTTACGAAGTTCTTTGCGCATAATGCGAGCTAAACGACAGACTGAAGTTTCGTAGATATCTACAATTTGAAGTGCTGTTGGATCTGTTTTGTTGCCTGCTCCCATTGCACTTATGATTGGTGTTTTTGCTTTATGGGCACGTACAATAAGTTCTATTTTTGCCGTAACGGTGTCTACGGCATCCACGATGTAATCGTAGTGTGAAAAATTGAACTGATCTGCAGTTTCAGGCAGGAAAAAGCAGTCGTATTTTGTTATTTTGCAGGACGGGTTGATACTTAAAAGCCGCTGTTCCATTGCGTCTATCTTGCGCATTCCGAGGGTGTGATGGGTGGCAATAACCTGACGGTTAAGGTTTGTGATATCGACAACGTCCTTATCGATGATATCGATCGCTCCTAGTCCAGTGCGGACAAGCGCTTCGCAAACGTTTCCGCCAACGCCTCCAAGGCCAAATACGGCAACACGTGCATGGGAAAGCCTTTCAATTCCACTTTCTCCATATATCATGCGACTTCGAGAAAACTGATCAGGTGTATTTAGCGTGCTATCCGAGGTACTATTTGATTCACTGTTAGATGTGGTACTTAGCGTGCTATCCGAGGTAATGTCAGATGTGTTGGCAAGCTTGCACTCGGACGAGATGTCAGAAGTGCTGTCGAATGCACTATTCGAAACGATTCTGCTTGCTTTATCGATTAAATCGTTCTGAGCAGCGTTGTTGGTAGATTTATGTGATTGTTCTTTTTGCTGCACGCTGATTCGTTTCCTTTCGCAGCGAAGATGTGCTTTTTAACTTTTATCGCAAAACAGACAAAGGTATGGTGTCATCATAACAAGTAATCATTGGTTCTCTTGGATTGTTCCTCCAAGTGATGCGACAACGAGTTGCTAGCTTGTGGCAAAGTTGCTAACTTGCGCTAAAGGTGGCCATTTTGCCAGTAAGGTTGGCCAGTTTGCCAATAAGATTGGCTCGCTTACCAGTAAAGTTGGCCAGTTTGCTAGTAAAGTTGGCTAGCTTGCCAGTGAAGTTTGCTAACTGGCAGCAAACCAGGGGGATAAAAGCAAAATAAGGTGTTTTCCGAAAAGGATTAAAAATGTCTGCTGAAAATGTTGTGACAAATGATGAAATAGATTCCTTTATTAAAGATAACTGGGACAACTTTATCTCGGATGCTCAGGCGCTTATTTCAATCGATAGTTCGTATGATCCTGATCATGCAGAACAAAATGCTCCCTTTGGGCTTGGTCCGCGTAAGGCTCTCGATGAGGCTCTTTCTATTGCAAAACGTATGGGCTTTGCGGTGCAGGATTGTGAAGGTTATGCAGGTATTGCTGAGGTGCCTGGTGAAAGCGGGCAGCAAGTAGGCGTTATAGGCCATCTTGATGTGGTCCCGGCAGGAGAAGGCTGGCATGTTCCTCCTTTTGCTTTAACACAAAAGGAGGGCGTATTGTTGGGACGTGGTACCGCCGATGATAAGGTGCCGCTTCTCTGCGCGCTTTATGCGTGTAAGTTTTGGATGGATCGTAATGCTTCTCTTCGTCATTCGATTCGGTTTATTTTTGGCTGCAATGAAGAAACAGGCATGGCGGATGTGCCGTACTATTTAGCTCATCATAAAGCACCTGATTTTCTTTTTACTCCCGATGCCGATTTCCCTCTTTGTTATGGAGAAAAGGGGTTGTTCGGCGTGACGCTTTCATACGAAATGCCCGATCAAGGCCAAGAAGCCTCTAACCAAGAAACCCTTGCGGAAGAACGAAGTGCGTCAGCCCATCACTCTTCAAGCCAGCTCGTAGTTTCATTTGAAGGCGGAACAGCAACGAATGCAGTTCCCGCACACGCAAAAGCAGTGCTGCGTCTAGATCCCGAGGCGCTTCCAGAAGCAGACCGAATCACTGTTGAAGCATGCGAAGAAGGTTCTCTTGTAACCGCAACAGGTATAAGTGGACATGCTTCAACACCAGAGGGAACAATCAATGCGATAGGTCTTTTGGCAAATTATCTTGCGGGGCTTGAGCAGTGCAGCGCTGAAGAGCGCCAGTGGTTTTCGTTTGTTGCGGCTAATTTAGCAGGGAGAACCGATGGCTCTCCCATGGGCATTGCTGCTTCGGATGAAGATTTTGGCGCGCTTACCAGAATTGTAGGAACAATGCGCAAAGTAGAAAACCGTTACGAGGTGACGATCGATATTCGTTTTCCGCGCGCAATAACAGGCGCGAAGCTCTCTGAAGCTTTTGAAAAGTTGGCTAATCATCTTGGTGCAACACTTACCATCACGCGTAATCAAGAGCCATTCGTAATCAATCCAGAAACGGAACCTGTGCAGGCGCTCATGAGTGCCTATAAACAAACGACCAATCTTGAAGTCCAGCCTTTCACTATGGGTGGTGCCACGTATGCTCGTGAATTTCCTCGCGCAGTAAGTTTTGGTCCGGCCGACCCGAAGGTAATTAAAAAACCTGACTGGGTTGGAGAAATGCATGGCGCAGACGAAGGAATAACCGAAGAGGCTGTTAAACACGCGATTCGTATCTACGTCCGTGCCTTTGGGAATTTATCTCAAGTAGAAAATCTCTCATAGCGGCACCGCTCAATCTAAGTTGCTATTTTTCTTTCCTTGCTGTTGCAAGGCACGCGGTTGAGCCGATCCTTTTCCAGGCTATTTCGGAAAACCACGTACCCAAAATCGAACGGAGTTCTTCTTCTGAGTAAATGCGCACATCGCCTTCTTTCGAATAGGGGATCCATGCGTTCATAAGAGCTCGTGCAGGAGCTGCTTGCCAAACATCACCAAGAACAAAGGTTCCGCCTGGTTTTAGAACGCGCCATGCTTCAAATGCTGCACGTTTTGGGTCGGGATAATGATGGAATGAGTCATTACACCAAACAGCATCAAACGAGGCGTCATGAAAGGGTAGATGTTCGGCATCGCCGACAAGAAAGCTTATAGGAGCTTGTTTGTCAGTCATGGTCTCAAGGCGCTTAGTTGCTTTTTCTACCATTTCTGGCGAGAGGTCGATGCCGTAAAGGTGGCAATGGGGAAGGGAATCGAATATTTGAGCGCTAAGAGCACCTGTCCCAGAGCCTAAATCAAGCAAATGCGGCGCTGGAAGACTGGCGACCGCTTTGAGGACTTCATGTTCTATATGAGGATAGAGTCGACGCGCATGAGCACTTTGCATACTTTCATCATAGGTGTCTGCCTGCTTGCTAAAGGCGGCTTGTGATTTAAGTTTGAGGGTTTCGTTGTTTGTTTTTGGTAAGTGATTAGCAATTTCTTTCATTAGTTTCCTTTCTATTGAGCAATGTTCAATAATGAATTGACAAAAAAATGGAGCGAAAGAGCCCAGAAAAAACAAAGACCTACTTCCTCTCTGATTCTTTTACGTGCCTTTCTGTGCGCTCTGAACGAAACTCCTTGAGGAGAGCTTGTGTGTAGCGCTGTGCAGAGTGGAGTTCGTTATCAGAGAGATGCTTTTTTGAGGCAAGATGTATCCAGCCGTAGGTTAGCAAGCCCGCAAGAGTTTCAGCGTCTTTTCCCGAACGTCCTCGTAAAAGCGCATCAAGCTCAAGGGCGTGCTGAACGTGGGGAAGTACGGCTTTGCAGATGCCAAGTGATAGCCTGTCATGAAGCGCTCCTTGCTCTGAGCTATGGAAAAAATCTTTATGGGGAAAATAGGAATGATCCGTACCGATCCTGAATATGCGCTCGATCTTCTCGTCAAGAGAGAATGATTCGTCTTCGAGAATGGTATTAAACAACTCAGCGCATTCGTTTGAATAGTGTTCAATTGCCTGTTCAAACATTGTTTGTTTTGAATCGAAATAATGATATGCCAAGCCTGGGGCAACGTGAGCTTCGCGAGCAACGCTACGAACAGAAACGTTGTCATATCCGTTTTCAGCGAAAAGCTTCATAGCTGTTTCGAGAAGTTCTCTTTTGCGTTCTTCGGGATGTTTTACCGTACGAGCCATGGGCTACCTCCTTCTTGTATAGTACTCATTTATTGATCAATGTTCAATAAATTCTAAACAATTTCTTTAAGAGGGATAAACCCTAAGAGGTTTGCTGTGGTTTGTGGTGAGTTTACTTGAGGTTTTCTAACGAAATCTGGCGCCATTTCCCGGTGGTGGTAGGAACGTCAATCTGGGTGTATCCGATACTTCGTGCATACCGATATGCCTCAAGGATGTGGTCTCCTATACGAGAGGCGTGATGGGCATCGGAGCCTATAGTTAAAGGTACGCCTGCTTTGAAAAACTCAGTAAGAAGTGCTGCATTGGGATAAAAGTCTTTAAAACTTTTGATCAGGCCTGCGGTATTTATTTCAACGTGAACCCTACCTGCATGGGCTGCTTCTGCCATTTCTTTATAAAGGGGAGCAAGGTCGATAGTAGGGCAATATCCTTCTGTGCTGAACATACGAGGCAAATCAGGATGTGCCATGGAATCAAACAACCCACTTGTTGCTGCTTGGCACCATTCTTTTACGTAAAGGCACCATAATGCGTTTGCTCCTAACTCGTCCCAGATTTCAGTATGTTCATCCCAATCGATTGGCTTTTCTTGAAGGTAGTGAATAGAGCCTAAGAAAAAAGTTGGACGGAAGTCGTTTTCTTCTTTAGGGTCAGCGGGAAGAGAGTCGAGATCGCGCAGAGAGATAGGAGCGGGAAGGGAATCAAGATCGCGTAGAGAGCTAAGGGTCCGAAGAGCGCGAAGATCGTTTTCGCATCCGTGGTACCAATCGGCTTCTATGCCTGAGATAATTTCTAAGGCAGGATATAACTTTCTTACGCTGGCAATGCGCTCAAAGTATTCTGAGAGTTTCTCGGCTTTAATAGAGCAGTCGATAAAATCGGGCTTGCCCCAATGATCTGTGCAGACAACGGTAGTAATACCTGCGGCAAGGGCGGCTTCCATATTTTCTTCGAATGTGCTGGCTCCATCAGAAAAGATAGTGTGAGTGTGGCAGTTGACCAATTCTGTGCTGCTCATAAAACGCTCCAAACTATTTTTGCTGATACCAAGAGATACTCATAGAAATAAAATCACGCATTTCTGTTTTGAAGTCTATCTGCAAAGGCTTGATCTTTAATTGCTGTAGGGCCTGCTGAATAAGGGGATTGTGCAAGCATGAACCACAAAGACCAACTCCCTGATAGTAGATAGAAGTAATGAATTGCTCCATTACTTCTGGTTTGATGGCAAGTATGGGGGAAAGTTGTTCGGTAAGCTGGTGAACTCCCTCATAATAAATAGCCTTAAAGTCAGCAAGTTTATCAATGCTTACATTTGTTTCGATGATGGTACTTAAGATGTTTCCATACTTGAAGTAGTCACGATGCGCATTGGCGATGCCTGCCCACACTTCTGCTACAACATCGGAGCTAAACTCGCATCCTTCAGGCAGCGCTGAAAGAAGTGCGGTGACATAAGCCTTAAATTTATCCGACATAAGGCAGAGAAATATTTCCTCTTTTGTTGTTACGTATTTATAAAGATTAGCGCGAGACCAGCCAAGATCACTCGCGATAGTGGTAAGGGTGATTTCGTGATACGGGTGCTGTGAAAATTGCTGCTCAGTCACCTGCTTTATTTCTTCGAGGCGTTGTGCTTTTTGCTCAGAACTGCGTGCCCGTATGAATTCTGTCATAGTTTTCTCCAAAGGTCTTTTTATTCCAGTTGATACTTTAGCACAGGGAACAGCGAATGTGCTAAATGCATAACTAAACGACGGTTAGAGAAAAAAGCTATTTACAAAATACATCATGTCACTTATAGTACCCTTACACAACGAAGAGACACAACGTTACTAAAAATGTATTTAAAAAGAAAGGTGTTACTATGCTCGGTGATTTTACCTATCAAAATCCTACGAAGATCCATTTTGGTCGTAATGCTTTACAGGCTCTTACTGACGAGCTTGCGAAGTACGGAGAGAAAGTGCAACTGGTATATGGCGGAGGTTCTATCAAGCGCACGGGAATTTACGATCAAGTAATTGAAGCGCTTAGCTTAGCAGGTAAAACGGTGGTTGAAGATGCGGGAGTGATGCCTAATCCCACTATCGAGAAGCTTCGTGAAGGTATTGCGATTGCTCGTGAAAACAAGGTTGATTTCATTTTGGCTGTTGGTGGCGGATCTTGTATTGACTATGCTAAGGCGGTTTCTATTTCGGTCAATCTCCCTGAAGACGAAGATCCGTGGGATGTGTACTACACACGTTTTGAGGAGCCTACTTGCGAAATTATTCCAGTGGGTGCCGTTCTTACCATGGTTGGTACTGGCTCTGAAATGAATGGTGGTGCGGTTATTACGAACCATGAGGCAGGACTAAAGATTGGTCATGTTTTTGGTCCGGAAGTGTTTCCTAAGTTTGCCATTTTGAACCCAGAGTTCACCTATACCTTGCCTCAGTACCAGATGGTTGCAGGTATTTTCGACATCATGAACCATATTACCGAGCAGTATTTCTCTGGCGATGACGACAATACCTCCGACTATTTATCGGAAGGTCTTATGCGAAGCTTGATACACGCAAGCCGTATTGCGGTTAAAGATCCTAAAAATTATGAGGCTCGTTCTAATATTATGTGGACCGCAACATGGGCTCTTAATACGCTGGTAGCTATGGGTAAGTCAACCGACTGGGAAGTTCATATGCTCGGACAGGCAGTAGGTGCACTTACGGATGCAACCCACGGCATGACGCTTTCCGCTACGGCATTGCCGTATTATCGCCACATTATGCCCTATGGCCTGCAGAAATTTGTTCGTTTTGCCACGGCTGTTTGGGGAGTCGATCCCAAGGGAAAGGCTGACGAGCAGATTGCCGCTGAGGGCTTAGATGCTATGGAAGCTTGGATGCGTGAAATTGGCTGTGTAATGAATATCACCGAGCTTGGTTGCGACGAATCTATGCTTGATGCGTTGGCGGATTCGACACTGGTGATGGAAGGTGGCTATCACGTACTGACTCGTGATGAAATCATTGAAATCTTCCGTGAATCCCTGTAGTTGCAGTGGATGCCTGTAGTTGCAATGAATACCAGTAGTTGCAATCCGGAAAAGAAGAAAGCTTAAAATACAGAAAAGGCTGCTAGGGGTATTTAGCAGCCTTTTCTTATATAGAGAGGGTAAGAGAGAATGATTAGTCCAATACTTTATTGGCAAGCTCTCGAGAAGCCCCGTTATATTCCGGATAGTCCATCATGGCGCATCCTTCACGATCAAAGCGCATAACACGCTTTGAGTCTTTAGTGAAAACGGTCCATTCTGGTAGACCTTCTCCATTTGGATTTCCTGTTTTGATGAAGTTGGTCCACATCGCGCACATAATTCGCGAAAGCTCAAAATCTTTCCCGGTAAAGGGGCGGTACGAACGTAGCAATGTTTGGAAAATATACATGTGCTCACTGGAATGGAAGGCCCCGTAATTGGGTCCTGGAGGAACGTTGGTGATGTGATACTGATAAGCTGGCACACGTCCTTGTTCTGCTTGCTTTTCGCAGAAGGCAAGAGCACCACTCATAAACCCATCACGCATATTTGTCACATCTTCAGGAATAGGAGCTATGCCGATAGCGGTATCTTCAGTTGCTACGGTTCCAATAATGCAAGGGATATCAAGATATTTTTCTTCGCGGAACGCATCTGCAATGCTGCAAGGAAGAGAAATCGTTGGGTATACCGGGCAAAAGGCAACGCCTTGAATGGGGTTTTCAGCTATAAATTCCTGCCATTTTTCCTGCAAGGTAGCGCTGGGAATCTCCCGAGCTTCTTTTGCCGTAGAGCAATTGAGATACTCGAAGAATTTTTCTGATGTTTCTCTTGTCTTGCGAGGATCTGCCATTTCGAGAGGCAGTGGACCGCCGCCGCTTTCCATAATGGCGCGAGCAACTTTTCCTTTAACCAAAGGACTGCAGAGAAGACTGTAGACGCTCATGGCTCCTGCCGATTGTCCGAAGATAGTAATGTTGTCGGGGTCGCCACCAAATGCTGCAATGTTTTCACGCACCCAATCAAGGGCAGCAATTTGATCGAGCAATCCGTAATTACCAGAAAGGCCTTCATCGGTTTCAGAATCAAGTGCAGAACAAGATAAATAACCAAATGGTCCAACACGGTAATTGAATGAAACATAGACAATACCGCGCTGTGCAAAAGCTTCGCCGTCGGTTTCGAGCTTTTGACTATAACCCTGAACAAATCCGCCTCCATAAACCCATAGAGCAACGGGAAGTTTTTCATCAGGTGTTTCCGCTGGCGTTATAACGTTTATATAGAGACAATCTTCGCTGTTGGGCCATTCGATAGGATAAAACTCCTTGCGATAAAAGCTTGCTTCGGTAGGGCGTGCTTGCAGAGGAATTGGTCCATAGGTGTAAGCTTCGTATTCACCTTCCCAAGGTTCTGGCTTTTCGGGAGCCTTCCATCGAAGATTTCCAACGGGTGGCTTTGCGTAGGGTATACCTTTGAAGATAGTGCTTTGTTGATAAGTGGTTGGGCACCCCTTAACCCATCCATATGCTGTCTGAGCTTCAAGCAGAGCCATGAGACCTCCTTGCTTGTATGGCTAGTATTTCCCATAAAACTAAAAAACTTGCGTCCTAAAAGGACAACCCCTCTTTCCAAGAGTAATTCTTATAAAGAGGGGTTGCCAAGTAGGGCCGAGATTACTTATTGATCATCCACTACTGTGGTGGTGTCTTCAACGTGTTCAATTTTGTGACCAGTTCGAAGGGCGGCCAGCCAGCAAATTGCAAAGAGAACAATCATTGCTATTGCGAGGGCAAAAGCTGTGCCGTAACCACCGAAGTTTTCAGCAATCCAAGGCCATGCAACACCGGCTGGAAGAACGAAAATTGAAGCGATGCTGTTTGCGCGGCTAAAGATGATGGAATAGTTTTCGCCTGTACCAAACAGTTTGCCGGCAATGATGGGTCCAAGTACTGAAACGGAGCAATAGTAGAAACCAAATCCAAATCCGCCAACAGGCAACAGGAAGTTGGTTGGGCAGAACCAGATTAAAAGCAGGCAAATAATGCCACTGATCGAAGCAACTACGACAACGGGACCAGCCTTGATGAGGTCGGTGAAGAAGCCCATGATCAATTTTGCAATGCCTTGACCCGTAGAAAGGCAGGTAGCAAGAACGGCGCCGCTTACGAAAACGGCCACGCCAGCTGAAGCCAAATCATTGACCGAAGTAGCAAAGAAGCGCGTGACCAGAACAACGAAGTTTGCAAGGCCTAAACCAATGACAAACGTCCAAAAAGCGGAGGTTTTCATAGTCTTGCTTACATCGACAGTCCAGTTCTTTTCTTTAACTGCTTCAGCAGCACTTCCCATTGAGTTTACGGTTTTCTTGGACACATAGGGCAAAAGACCGCGATCTGCGGGGTAAGAACGAATGCCGAAAAGCACAATGGGCAGAAGTACCACAATAGTAATGATGCCATACACGATAAAAGGAGTATGGTAATCAACGCCGCTTTGCATCACGGCAGAACCAACAGGAATGAGAACCGTACCGCCAAAGCCAGTCATAGCAGCACAAATGCCGATGATGGTACCTGAATAATCCTTGAACCACCGATTAATAAGTGTCGGCATACCAAGATTGAAGATCATACAGGAACCAACAACAAGCAGAGCACCGCAAATAACGAAGGTTGGCTGGTTTGGCGCTTGTGAAGCAACAAAAAGAACAACACCGTAGAGAATTACAAAAACTGCAAGGCAGTGTCTTAAGTCATATTTTGCGTATAACTTACCAACAAGGGGATAGCAAATGATCAAGCCAATGCCACCTATTGTTATATACAAAGAAATTGAAGATACAGGAACACTAAAGGTCTCTGAGAGAGCGGTATAGTAAACGCCTAAACAGCTCCCTTGAATTCCCATAGGGATTAGGCCAAATAATGCTCCGCAGATAATAATCCAGAGATACTGATAAGGTTTTCCCACTTTAAGCTCATCGCTTTTCTTACCAGTTTTTTCCAAATCTTCCATTTTCACCCCACCTTTCCTCAGTGAAAAAGCACAAAACAGTAAACAACTAGTTGTTAGATGGAGCTAAATTCTCTTTTTTAAGTACCTTTATTGCAAGTGATTATTTGCATGACGATAAAAGTAAATCCCCAAAAGTGAACCCCAAAACTCCCATCTAAGAGGTAATTTTCATTAAATGGATCTCGTTTGTAAAAAAGAAAAACTTGGAGTAAATAGAGAAACTTGAGAGTAGCGCGAAAAGTTACCGAACCAAGCTTTGTAAGCATTTGGTGGATTACGCCAGCCTCTTTGAGAAAAGCTATCACTTCAAAGAATACAATTGATTACATTGCTGAATAGCGGGAGGTCTAAATGAACACCAATGCTCTGCGTGACTTTGTAACTATAGCTCAATCGGGTTCCTTTTTGGTTGCTTCAAAAGAGCTTTTTGTTAGCTCTTCTTCTCTTTCGTACATGATCAAATCACTTGAAAAAGAACTAGGCGTTTCTCTGTTTACTACCTCAAACAAAGGAACATCGCTTACTGAATATGGCCGGCTCTTTTTGCCTTATGCCATAAATGCACTTAACAATCTTGATAATGGAATATCAGAAATTTCTCGCTTATCAGCTCAACAGCAGGTGGTTAATATAGCTACCGTGGGTTCTTTGATTAAAAGCCAAGTCCCTTGGCTTGCAAAGCAATTTTGTACAACTGAAGAGGGAAAACATGCGAATGTTAAAATTCACATGCATGCTGCGGGAGAATGCATCCAGATGCTCGATAGCGAAACCTGCGATATTGCTTTTACAGATCTCAATACAAGAAACTCTTTGTCTGAATACGAAACCTATCCAGTAGCGTTCGATAAGTTTTGGCTTATTCTTCCTCAGCGTCATGAGCTTGTAGGAAAGAGAAAAATATCAATGAAGGATCTTTTGCCTTACGATTTTGTTTCGTTTAATTCGAACACTGCCGCTCAAAGAATAATTAGTAATCGTTTTAAGCAGGAATGCGGAGCTCTTCCTAATGTCATTGCGTCATTCGACTATTCTTTTGAAATTACTGGCATGGTAGCAGCTGGTCTCGGTATCAGTATTATTCCCGATCGAAAGCTAGTCGATCCGGATCGATTGGTCTTTCGACAGATTGATAATAAACCGTGGATGCGAACCTTTGGTCTGATTTATCGCAAAGAATCGCTTTCAAGAAAAGTGGTTAGTGATTTTATTGGCTATGTTAAAAAATGGATACCAGAGCCCATACCTTCTTATGACTTTCCTGATCAGCATATACCGCAAACTGAACTTATCTAGAAATGTTGCCACGGGCTTATCGTTAAATTGTAAGGGACACTCTTCATTGTGCGGTTTATACAAGAGCTCTTTTTTATAAAAGAGCTCTTGTATATCGCATGGAAGAGAGCGTATGGGTTATTCCCTTCAAAGTGCTTACCGCGTAAAATCAGTGCGAGGTACGAGAGGGGATGTTGTGGCGGTAAAGAAAATTCGTGCTCATGCTAAAGAAGAGCTAGGGGTTTCCGAAAAAGCCAAAGTTAATAAGCTAGTTCCTCGATTTCTTATCTATGTGGCAGGGGCTTTTCTTATTGCCTTTGGTGTTGTACTTAATACGCGCTGTGACATGGGTGCTTCAACGGTTAATTGCATCCCTTTTGTTTTTAGTGAAGCAACAGGAATTACTTTAGGGCAAGGTTGTATGTTGCTCTACGCTATCGATATTGTTATTCAGATAGTGGTATTTCGAAAGCTTACCCTTCGCATGGCTTTGCAAATTCCTTTTTCATTTGTGATGGGTCTGCTGGTTGATATGTTTGACTACCTTATCGCTTCGGGTATTCTTTGGTTTTTCCAAGCGCCTGATATCGTCATAGGCATAGTCATGCTTATCCTTGGGATTCTTTTTACGGGCATTGGGGTTAGCATGATTATGAGCATGAATTTTGTTCCTAATCCTCCCGATGGATGCACGCAGGCGCTCTGTAAAATCACCGGCCTGCCTTTTGGTCGCGGAAAATGGCTCACCGATGGTCTGCGCCTTATTATTGCGTGCGGTTTAGGTCTTGTTATGCTCGGACATATTATTGGTGTGGGCATTGGCACAGTGCTGTGCGTCTTTACTATTGGCAACATCTGCCAGTTTGTTGATGATCATTTTGGTTATCTGTATCGAAAGGTGTATAACCCGCTGGGAATTGTGGATTAGTGCTCATCGAATTTTTTGCGTACGGTTTCTTTCCCTGACTTGCGATCTTCTTCAAGCTTTTTGTTTGCATCGCGAATAGCCTGCTTGAGGGCACGGTCTGTTAACTCTTGTACCGATGAGCGAATGTAGGCATTACTCGCGACAAAATGAGGCTTGTTCATGCTGCTGTCGGTCTGGTCTTGTTGTGCCTGACGAGCGTCTTTTCGTTTTGCTGCTTGTTCTGCTTCGATCTCTTCAGCGAATTGGTCCATTTTTTCTTCAACAGAGCTTTTAATACCAAAAAGAGTGCGTCCACTTGAGAACATGGGACGTTCTTTCCCCGTTGCTTCTAGGGAAAGTAATTGTGAAATTCGCTGCCATCTTTTGTCGAAATCATTCATGGATCTAATACTAACAGCTTCTCAATAACCCGTTCACCGACTAGAAACATTTCATATTTGTTACTTTCCTTTTTCTCGCGTGTTACGTCTTGTGTAACACTTCGGCCAAGCTTCCAAAAGGTATTACCTTGTAATGTGACAGGAAGTCTAAATTGGAGAGGTTGAGTATGGAAGTACAAAGCGGTTTGTATCGTCCAGAATTTGAACATGATGCGTGTGGCATCGGTGCGTTAGCGCATCTTAAAGGTAAGCGCACTCATCAGATGGTCGATGACGCCTTGTCAGTTCTTGTAAACCTAGAACACCGTGGCGGTAAAGGCCTTGAACATAATACTGGTGATGGTGCGGGAATTCTTTTTCAGATTCCTCATCATTTCTTTCGAAAAGAAGCTCAGAAATACGGTCATTTGCTGCCTGACGAAGGCGACTATGGTGTGGCAATGCTGTTCTTCCCGCAGGATTCGGCGGGAGTCGAGGTTGCTAAACGTATTTTTGAAGAGGGTTGCGCTAAATCAGGCTTAAAGTTGTTGTTCTGGCGCGAGGTTCCTATCGATCCCCATGATTTGGGATCTACGGCGCGTGCTTGCATGCCAACTATTTTGCAAGCTTTTGTTGCGCGCCCTGAAAATGTTGAGCGTGGAGTGGCGTTTGAGCGCAGTTTGTATGTATGCCGTCGTCGCGTTGAAAAAGCTGCCGATGCAGAATATGCACTTAATGACAAGATTTTTTATGTGTGCTCATTTTCTGCTCGGACGATTGTGTACAAGGGTATGTTAGTTGCAACGCAAATGCGTCGTTTCTACTTAGACTTGTCGGACGCGGCAGTAAAAACCGCTATCGCATTAGTCCATTCGCGTTATTCCACCAACACCACTCCTTCTTGGGAGCGTGCGCATCCTAATCGCTACATTATTCATAATGGCGAAATTAATACACTTAAGGGCAATGTAAATTGGATTCGTGCTCGTGAACCTAATTTGTATTCTCCGGTTCTAGGGAAAGACCTCGAAGAGGTATTACCTATTATCAACAAAGAAGGTTCTGACTCAGCAATTCTTGATAACGTATTGGAATTCTTGGTCATGAACGGGCGCGATATGACTCGCGCAGCATCCATGTTGCTCCCAGAACCATGGGATAAAAATACGGCACTGCCTGATCGTCGTCGTGCTTATGACGAATACCAGTCCATGCTTATGGAGCCTTGGGATGGTCCTGCCGCTATTGCTTATACCGATGGTACAACGCTTGGTGCAGCACTCGATCGTAACGGATTGCGCCCCGCTCGTTATTACGTGACGCGCGATGATCGTTTCATCCTGTCAAGTGAAGTGGGCCCGATCGAAGTTGATCCTGCCAACATTTTGACGGCGGGATGCTTAGGCCCAGGCGAAATGGTTGAAGTTGATACAAAGAACGATCGCGTTCACTGGAACGAAGAAATTCGCATGCGTTATGCGAAAGAAAAGCCCTATGGAGACTGGGTTCGCGAAGAGAAAATCGAAGTAGAAGATCTCGATGCTCCTGCTGAAACAAAGCCAGGAAAAGATGCCGAGATTCCCTTTACCGTCCGTATGGCGAAATTGGGATACCACTGGGATGATGTGGATGAGGTTATTCGCTCGATGGCAAATGCAGGAAGCGTTCCTCTTGCCTCCATGGGTATAGATGCACCTCTTGCATGCCTCTCTAAGAAAAACCGTTCGTTTTTCGATTACTTCTATCAGCTTTTTGCTCAGGTTACCAATCCTCCTATTGATGCCTTGCGTGAAAACTTGGTAACGTCGAGCGTGCTGTACTTAGGAAACCATGGCAATTTGCTTGAGGATTCTCGTAAGGCATGCCAACTCATTCGCCTCGAACAGCCAATTCTTACCAAAGACCAGTTCGATAGAATCTGCGCCATTGATCGTGTTGGTTTTAAGGCTCAGCGTTTTTCAGCAGTATATGATCACAGCGCTGGCAAAGGCGCACTGAAGCAGGCGCTTCAGGTACTCTCCGAACAGGTAGAAGCTGCTGTGGCGGAAGGGTGCAGCATTATTGTTCTGTCTGACCGAGCTGCACAGGGCGAAGTTCCTATTCCTTCCTTGTTGGCTGTTGCTGCAGTACATAATCATCTTATGAGAGTTGGAAAGCGTACCTTTGCCGATATTGTGGTAGAAACGGGCGACGCTCTTTCTGCTCATGACTTTGCTGCGTTGGTTGGTTATTCAGCTTCAGGTATTTATCCCTATATGGCTCATGAGTGTATTACTCACTTGGCTCAGACTGGACAGCTCAACGTTTCTGCTGAACAGGGCATCGCTAACTATAACAAGGCAGTAATGGCTGGCATTATGGCTATTATGTCCAAGATGGGCATATCAACGGTACAAAGCTATCATTCTGCTCAGATTTTTGAGGCAGTAGGTCTTACGCAAGAATTTATCGATAACTATTTCGCTGGTACGGTATCACGCGTGGGTGGTTTAGGTGTTGAAGAAATTCAGCGCGAAGAAAACCAACGCTACGATGATGCGGTTGCGCTTTTGGCATCTCCCGCACCTGATCAGTTGCCTTCTCTTGGACTTACGAAATGGCGTCCTGTTGGTGGCGAAGAACATCTGATCGATCCTGAAACAATTTATCTGCTTCAGCATGCTTGCCAAAAGGGTAGCTACGAAACGTTTAAGGAATATAGCGCGCATATTCACCAGAAAAACCGTGCTATTCGTTTACGCGACCTGCTCGATTTTGTAAGCGACAGAACCCCGGTTCCTCTTGAAGAGGTTGAGCCTGCCTCAGAAATCGCAAAGCGCTTTAATACGGGCGCTATGAGCTATGGTTCAATTTCTGAAGAGGCACATAAATGTATGGCAATAGCCATGAATCGCTTGGGAGGTCGTTCTAACTCGGGCGAAGGTGGCGAAGATCCTCGTCGTGAAATGCCGCTTCCTAACGGAGACTCCGTTAATTCTGCCATTAAGCAGGTGGCGTCGGGACGCTTTGGTGTAACAAGTCGTTATTTGGCTTCGGCGGTTGAAATCCAAATTAAGATGGCTCAGGGCGCAAAGCCTGGTGAAGGCGGTCATCTCCCTGGCAAGAAAGTGTATCCTTGGATTGCTCAGGCTCGTCGTTCAACCCCTGGTATTGGACTTATTTCGCCTCCACCTCATCATGACATTTATTCGATCGAGGACTTGGCAGAGCTTATTTTTGACCTAAAGAACGCTAATCGCAATGCGCGCGTTTCAGTAAAGCTGGTATCAGAAGCGGGCGTTGGTACTATTGCAACCGGTGTTGCAAAGGGAGCTGCTGACAAAATCTTGATCTCGGGACATAACGGTGGTTCAGGTGCTGCTCCTCGTGATTCTATCTGGCATGCTGGTTTGCCTCTTGAGCTTGGTTTGGCAGAAACCCAGCAAACGTTGGTACGCAATGGATTGCGTTCGCGTGTGGTACTTGAAGCTGATGGCAAGCTTATGGATGGTACCGATGTCGCAGTAGCATGTTTGCTTGGCGCTGAAGAATTTGGCTTTGCAACTATGCCGCTTATTGCTATGGGCTGTTTGATGCAGCGCGATTGCCAGCAGGACACCTGCCCTGCAGGTATTGCAACGCAGAATTGCCGTTTGCGCAAGCATTTCCATGGCAAGCCTGAATACGTAGTGAACTTTATGCTTTATGTTGCAGAGCAATTGCGTGAAGTTATGGCATCGTTAGGCTTCCGTTCGGTAGATGAAATGGTGGGTCATTCTGAATGCTTGCGTCAGGTAAAGCCTGAAGGAAACTGGAAGGCCGATCTGATTGATCTTTCTGCTGTTCTGGCACCTGCTGTTTGTGAGTTCGGTGCTCATATTCCAGGAGCTGCAGGACGTCATTACCTGCCAGAAATGAAATACGACGTAGAGCTGGAAAAGACATTGGATGAAACCCTGTTTGTTCCTATGTCCGAACAGGCTCGTAAGCATATGACTCCGGTTCGTTTCCATGCTGATATTGCCAACGTCAATCGTTGTGTCGGCACGATTTTGGGCGCAACGGTTACCAAGGCACATCCTGAAGGTTTGCCAGATGGATCCATCACGATTGATTGCAAGGGTTCAGCAGGACAGAGCTTCGGTGCGTTCTTGCCAGCGGGTGTAACCATGAACGTGATAGGCGATGCAAACGATTACTTTGGCAAGGGTCTATCGGGTGGTATTGTGTCGGTTCATCCATCCGAAGCAGCTACGTTTAAGTACGATGAAAACATCATCGTTGGCAATGTTGCTTTCTATGGTGCGACAAGCGGTCGCGGATTTATTAATGGTCTGGCTGGTCAGCGTTTTGGTGTGCGTAATTCTGGCGCTACGCTGGTAGTCGAAGGCGTTGGAAACCATGGATGCGAATACATGACTGGTGGTACTGCGTTGATTTTGGGCGAGGTTGGCCAAAACTTTGCAGCAGGCATGAGCGGCGGCGTTGCTTATGTATTTGATGAACAGGGTATGCTCGAGAGCCGTTGCAATAAGGAAATGGTAAAGATCGATGTTCCCTCGCAGGAAGATTTGGAACTCATCCATAGTCTTATTGAAGAACACGTACGCTACACCGCAAGCCCACGTGGCATCAAGATGCTCTATCGCTTTGAGTCGATAGCGAAACATTTTAAGAAGGTAATCCCTGTTGAATACGAGCATGTACTCAAGATTGTGGCTGAGGCTCAAGCACAGGGCAAAACCCGCGAAGAAGCGCTTGAAGAAGCATTCGAAGTGGTAGGAAAGGGGAACTAGTCATGGGAAAAGCAGGAGCGTATTTAGAGCACAGCCGCCATTATCATGGCGAACGTCCTACTGCTGTGGCTATTTGCGATTTCGATGATTACACGGTTCCTCTCTCCGAAGAGGAACAACAGATACAGGCAAGCCGTTGCATGATGTGTGGCGTAGCGTTTTGCCAATTTGGTAAGAACTTTGGAAAAGCACGTGTTTCGGGATGCCCTCTTCATAATTTAATTCCGGAGTGGAACGATTTAGTGTATCGCGGCTTATGGGATGAAGCTGCCAAGCGCATGACGCTCACGAATCCATTCCCTGAATTTACCGGACGAATTTGCCCAGCGCTTTGTGAAGCGGCTTGCAATTTGGCTTATGTGGATGAAGCAACAACTATTCGCGACAATGAGCGTGCTATTTCTGATCATCAGTGGGCTGCCGGTGGCCCGGCACCTTTGCCTCATCCTGCATCTGATGCTCCTCGTGTGGCAGTAATCGGATCGGGTCCTTGCGGCTTGGCAGCTGCTTGGAGCCTGACTCAGCAAGGAATTCAGGTAACCGTTTTTGACCGTCATGATCGTGCTGGTGGTCTTCTGATCTACGGCATTCCAAGTATGAAGCTGCCCAAAGAGGTAGTTGAACGACGAATTAAGCAGCTTGAAGAAAGTGGCATTACCTTTGAGCTGAACACGGATGCATCATCGCCTGAAGTTGCGCAGCGCTTGCGCAATGACTTCGAGGCGGTAGTGGTAGCGGTTGGTGCAACCGATGCGCGTGGATTAGCTGCTCCTGGTGCGGATTCGCAAGGAGTTGTGTATGCGGTTGATTATCTAACTGAGCAAACACGCAGTCAGCTCGAAGACCGCGCTACGACAATTTCTGCTGAAGGTCTTGATGTTGTGGTAATTGGTGGTGGCGATACAGGTACTGACTGTGTGGCTACGGCTGTGCGTCAGGGTGCAAAAAGTATCCGCCAGTTGGAATATAATCCTATGCCACCCGAGCATCGTTTACCTTCTAATCAATGGCCCGAATGGCCCAATGTCAAAAAGACTGACTATGGCCTGCGAGAGGCAATTGAAACGTATGGCGTTGATCCTCGTTCTTATACTGCAGATACCGTTGAGGTACTGCAGGAAGACGGCAAGGTTTCAGGATTGCGTGTTGTTAATCTTGATTGGAGCGAAGGTTCTCCACGTCGTATGATGGACACCGAATACACGATACCAGCCCAGCTAGTTGTACTGGCTTGTGGGTTCAATGGTCCAGAACGCGGTGTGTATGATGCACTCGGCGTGGAGACATGCGAAGGTCCTCGTGTACGTCCACATATGGTGGAGGACACCCATCGCGTGGTGATGAAAGAAGGCGAAGAATCATCCGCGCGTTTATATGCAGCAGGTGATGCTCGTCATGGGTCAACGTTGGTAGTTAACTCATTGGCTGATGGCCTTCTTTGCGCGAAGGAAGTAGCTGCTGATCTACTTTAGGGATGTAGCTGCCGATCTACTCGAGCTGTTTAAAGGATGTTGAGATATCTCAACATCCTTTTTCTTTGGGGCCCTCTTAGTTTTTTTCATGATCTCAAGAAGCATCTACGAAGTTTCACTTCTCTTTGATGGTTTTTCTGGCAAAGTCTCCCCCCCCAATCCATTGTCTTAATCGGAGAATCCACCAAAAACGTTTTTGAGGCTCTGCTTGAAGGTTTCACGATTCATGTGAGCAATGGAGGTGGTAAGGGGAATATCTTTAGGACAAACACGAACGCAGTTTTGTGCATTACCACATGAGGTAATACCATCAGCACCCATAAGAGCAGAGAGACGCACTTCTTTATTCATAGCTCCGGTAGGATGTGCGTTAAAAAGTCTTACCTGTGAAATTGCATGGGGACCCATAAAATCGTTACGGGTGTTGCAGTTAGGACAGGCTTCGTAACAGCACCCACACGTCATGCATTTAGAAAGCTCGTATGCCCAGCGGCGTCTGCGCTCTGGCATACGAGGACCTGGTCCCAAATCGAAAGGACCATCGATGTCAATCCAGCCATGTATGCGCTTGAGGGCATCGAAAAGCTTGGTGCGGTCAACTTTGAGGTCACGCACCAGGGGAAACTTGGAAAGTGGTTCTAAGCGAATGGGCTGGGTGAGGTTGTCAACCAGCGCAGAGCATGCTTGACGTGGAATTCCGTTGATGATCATAGAGCAGGCACCGCAAACTTCTTCTAAACAAACACTCTCCCAGACGACAGGAGTGGTCCTCTTGCCTTCAGCGGTGACAGGATGCTTACGTATTTCCATCAGGCAAGAAACTACATTCATGCGGGGACGATAGGGAATAGCGAATTCTTCTCTGTAGGGTTGCGCGTCGGGCCCTTCTTGGCGTTTGATAATCAAACGGATTACGTTATCTGTCGAAGACATGTTATGCCTCCTTCTTCGCGTGAGAGTAATCACGCTTGCGTGGTTTTATAAGTGAGGTGTCTACTTCTTCGTAAGTTAGATCAGGAGCGTCAGTGTTTGCATTGTATGAGGCCAATGTTGTTTTTAGCCAGTCGGCATCATTGCGTTCAGGAAATTCGGGCTTATAGTGAGACCCGCGGCTTTCGTTACGGTTGAGCGCTCCTTTTGTTATTACTTTTGCAAGATCAATCATGCCGCCAAGTTGACGAACGAAAGGTGCACAGGTGTTGCTCCAGCGGGAGGTGTCTTGGATGCCGATATGCTGATAGCGCTCTGAAATGTTGTCAAGCTTATCAAGCGTAGCCGCAAGATCTTTATTGTGCCGCACAACCGTTACATGCTGTGTCATGAGGTTGCCCATTTCTTCGTGAAGCTCATAGGGGTTTTCGCTTCCCTCGAGTGCAAGGATATTTTCATATTCGGTGGTATCGCGTGCGACGGCTTCCTCATAAACGCGCGAGGAAGAAGCAATGCCACCCTCTGAGGATCCGTCTTCAGCAAGCCCTTTGACATAACGAGCAGCTGAAGGGCCGGCGACCGAGCCAGCATATACTGCCGACAAGAGTGAATTTGCTCCTAGGCGATTGGCACCATGCTGGGAAAAATCGCATTCACCCGCAGCAAACAATCCCGGTATCGAAGTGTGCTGTTCGATGTCTACCCACAGACCTCCCATGGAATAGTGGACGCTTGGTGCTACACGCATAGGAACTTTGCGAGGATCATCACCGACAAATTTTTCGTAAATATCTAAGATGCCACCAAGTTTTACATCGAGTAACTCAGGTTTTATATGAGACACATCGAGGTATACGACATTTTTACCATCTATGCCTAAATGCTGATTTACGCATACATCAAATATCTCTCGTGCCGCAATATCGCGGGGCACTAAATTTCCGTAAGCAGGATACTTTTCTTCCAGGAAATACCAAGGCTTTCCGTCCTTGTAGGTCCATATTCTGCCTCCTTCTCCGCGGGCAGATTCGCTAATGAGGCGATTTTTATCTTCTCCAGGTATGGCAGTGGGGTGAATTTGGACAAACTCACCATTGGCGTAGAGTGCACCTTGCTTATACACTCGCGCAGCAGCGTAACCGGTGTTGATGGTGGAATTGGTTGACTTGCCGAAAATGGCGCCGCATCCACCCGTTGCAATAATTACAGCATCGGCAGGAAAGGCACGTATTTCCATGGAAGAAAGATTCTGAGCAGTTATGCCACAGCATACTTGATTATGCAGAACGGCGGAAACAAATTCCCATCCTTCAAAAACGCGCACTTTGCCTTCAACTTCCTGGGCACGCACTTGCTCGTCAAGGGCGTAGAGCAATTGTTGACCTGTGGTTGCGCCCGCAAATGCGGTACGCCGTTTTTGCGTGCCGCCAAAACGGCGAAGATCGAGTAAGCCTTCGGGGGTGCGGTTAAACATTACTCCCATTCGATCAAACATATGCACGATTTTAGGAGCAGCTTCGACCATACCGCGCACTTGATGTTGGTTTGCAAGGAAGTCGCCACCGTAGATCGTATCGTCAAAATGTTCGTCAATTGAATCGCCTTCACCTTTAGTGTCGAGGGCAGCATTGATGCCTCCTTGAGCACAGGCAGAATGTGATCGCTTTACAGGAACAAGAGAGAAAAGATCAACCGATAGACCAGCTTCGACGATTTTTAACGTGGCCATAAGTCCTGCAAGGCCTCCGCCTACAACTGCTATTGTTCCTTTAGTCATATACAATCCCTCCGAAGAAAATGCCTACCGAAGGCAGTCAAAACAAATCAGGTGCTCTTTCAAGCACGTTGGTAGTCGCTAACAGACAAAAGCAAAGAGCGCTTTCATGCTAAAGATGGCAAATACAAAGAACAGAATTATCAGTACATATTCAGATATTTGTTGTGACTTTGGGGTGAGAGTAATTCCCCAGGTAATAAGAAAAGTCCACAGTCCATTTACGAAATGATAAACGCAGCATAAAAGACCCAGGGCAAATGCCGCTAATCCTAAAGGGTTGTCAACGATACCGGCAACCATGGCGAAGCTGGGATCTACGCCGGTAAGTTCGACCTGAAGCTTGGTGCCATAGATATGCCAGGCAACAAATAAAAGGGCAATGAGGCCGGTAACTCGTTGGAATACATAGCGCCAGTTACGGAAGTAGGTGTATTGGCCAACGGAAACACTTGAAGTGAATGCAAGGTATACGCCATAGAGTGCGTGAAATAGCAGCGGCAAGAAAATAACGAATGTTTCTAAGACTATTTTATAGGGCATGTGGGCCATAAAAGACCCCATAGTGTCATAAGGAGTAGTGCCCCAGTTAGCTGAGTAATTCACAAGCATATGAAAGCAGAGAAATATGCCGAGTGGGAACACCCCTGCAAAAGAATGAAGTTTCCGAATGAAAGGCGTATAGCGCCCCTTGGTGGATGGCTGCTTCATGATCCCCTTCAATCTGCCGTTGGTAACGGCAAAACATCGTCTACTCAACAAAGGATTAGGATGTGTTGGGTAAAACGATACAAAAACACCCTCTGTACAGGTAGTATACCTCAAAGCATAAAAGGGAAGGATCTTAAGGAACTGCGGAGAGATCTGTTTCTGGAATTTTCTGTACGGTTTTTGTTCTATCTGTTATACTTCAAATATAACAACAAGAAAAATTAAAAAGCTCGGTTTTAAAGCAGAGTAAAAGACAAGGCAAAAGAGATAAGACAAGAGGAACTAAGAGGTAAGGAGGCAGGGATGATTATTCGGATAGACAAAATGTCTGAAGATCCGCTGTATCTGCAGATTCGCTCGCAGATAATTGGTGCCATTGCGCGAGGGGAACTTCGTCCAGGCGACAGTCTGCCCAGCGTTCGCTCTCTTGCGGCAGATTTAGGAATCAACCTGCATACCGTCAATAAGGCATACGCGGTTTTGCGTGACGAAGGATACCTCATTATGCGAGGTCGTTCTGGCGCTTTTGTGGCTGAGCCTATGCAGAATTCTTCAAAAGCAAAGATTGCCCGTATGCAGGAACACTTAACTCAAGGGCTTCGTGACCTTATTCAAGAACACAAAGCTGCAGGAGGCACCGCTCAGGAGTTCATGGATGCGGTGCAGCAGCAGATTGAAAACGTTTACGAAGATCCTGGCGTGGTTGGCCCAAAGCGAACCATCAAGGTATTAGGAGTCGATTCTCAGGGTAATTCACTTAAAGAAAAAGACGAATCCGGTATGTTGGGAGCCTTGGATACGGCACGTTCTTTCGGCATGAATTCAGTGCGTAATGTCGTATTTGATTCGGGTGAATCTGGTAAAGGAGGCGCGCGATGAGTAGTTTTGTTGGCTTTGTTATTGCCTTCGAGGTAATGATTGTTCTTATGGGACTTATTCTTGCGGTAACTCCTTGGCTTATGAAAAAGCAAGAGTGTTTTACGGTGACTGTTCCTGAATCTGCACGTCGCGATGTGCGCCTTCTTGCTTATCAGCATCGTTATGCTGCCTTTATGGGCGGTATTACCCTGCTTTCTTGTGTGGTGATGGCATTGGGATTTTTGGTTGATGCGCAACACGGCACAGGTTTAGCAGGCGGAATTCTTTTCGGGGTATTAGTTCCTCTATTCGCCTCTTTTATTCTTATACTTCATTATCGCAAGCGAGTAATTCATCTCAAAGAAAGCGAAGGCTGGATTGCACTGCACAAAGAATCGGCAGCGGTGGTAGCTGAACGTGATATTCCAACTCCTCTTTCACTTAAGTGGAATCTTTTATATCTTGCAATACTTATCCTGACGGCCGGTATTGGCATTGTGGGGTATCCCCTCATGCCTGATTCGATTCCTATGCATGTCAATATGGCGGGCGAAGTAACGCACTATGAACCAAAATCACCTGGTGTTGTAGCATTTCCTCTCTTGGTTGAGCTGTTTATGGTGGTATGTTTTGTGTTTTGTCACTGGAGTATTCTTCGCTCGAAACGTCCGATCGACTCTAATCGTCCTGTAACTTCAGCGCTTGCGTATGGTTTGTTTGCGCGTGCCCAAAGTATTTTCCTGCTTGTTACGGGGCTTCTTGTGTCGGGCCTGATTGGAATAAGTTTCATGCTCTCTTCGCTTGGGTGGATGTCTCTTGAAGCGGCTGCTATTTGTATCGTGATAGTTGTGCTCGGTATTGTGGTGGGTTCAGTGGTGCTATCGGTTGTGTATGGGCAATCGGGTTCTCGAATTATGCGTCGTTTGGAAGATTCAACGGAAATGCCAAGCGATAATGACGCCTTTTGGAAACTGGGTATTTTTTACTGTAATCACGAAGATTCAAGTGTTGTTGTGCCAGAACGGTTTGGAATTGGATGGACTTTTAACTGGGCGCGTCCGTTAACGTGGGTTCTTCTAGGAGCCTTTGTAGTCGTTACCATGTTCTTCATTGTGGGCATAGCCTTTTTGGTGGGGTAGCGGTATTAAGGCCTAGTGCCTCCTGGCACCTTTGCAAAAGCAAAATCAAAAAAATAAGGTCTCTTGTGCATCTGAAAAGGGGTGTTTAGCATGGTGTTGTCTCAAAACGAGTTTGAAGCAAAGCCGCGCGCAATAAAACGTATAGTGATTTATCTTCTTATAACCTTTCTTCTTACCTGGGGCTACTGGTTTTTGGTCTCTTATCCAATAGCGCAAAATGTTCAAGAAGGGATGAGCTCACAGGTTTTGCAGCTTTCTATCGCGCCAGCTATGCT
>USIG01000005.1 GCA_900554685.1 uncultured Cryptobacterium sp. | reverse complement strand
AACGTGGTAAGCGAACAAGAAGGTTTCGATATTTCTTTTCTGCGCAAAGTTGTAACCACCCTGCAAGAAGTTTTTTCGTACGTATACCTCATTCCTTGCGAAGATGCCGATTTTGGCCTTGAGGACAATTACCTTGTTCTTGCAAGCGATAGGCCTTATTCATTTACCAACACCATGGCCTACGATGACGATTTTTTGAGTTCTCCCCTGCATGACGACGAGTGCACTCTTTCATGAGTGCTGTCTCATGGGTGTCCTTTTAAAATGCTTCGACACATCAAAAATCAGCACGAAACACTAATCGATTAAGCAAGTGCTCGCTGTTTGCACTTGCCAGAAACATGCAGACGTACCGATACGCAAGAAAGATCTCACAGAAGCTTCACCACTTTACAAAGAAACATGCGACAATAACACACAACCTTTTTCGTACCTCGACCTCTTTGAAAGGCTACACGAACAATGGCTGAATTCATTTATCAGATGTATCAAGCGCGCAAAGCAGTTGGCGACAAGGTAATTCTCGACGATGTGACACTCTCGTTTTACCCAGGCGCAAAAATTGGCGTTGTGGGACCTAACGGCATGGGCAAATCCACTCTTTTGAAAGTAATGGCCGGACTTGAAGAGGTGTCAGCCGGCGATGCACGTCTTACCCCGGGATACACAGTAGGCATTCTTCAACAAGAACCCCCTCTTGATGAAGAAGCTACTGTAATTGAAAACATACGTCAGGCATTTTCCGATGTCTTAGCAAAGGTGGATCGATTTAATGCTATTGGCGCCGAAATGGCTGATCCAGATGCAGATTTTGATGCTCTCATGGAAGAAATGGGCACTTTGCAGGTTGAGATTGATGCCGCAAATGGATGGGATTTAGACTCGCAGCTTTCACAAGCCATGGACGCTCTTCAATGTCCCGATCCCGATGCTCCCGTACGTGTTCTTTCAGGCGGAGAACGTCGCCGTGTTGCATTATGCAAACTCTTGCTCGAGGCGCCCGATCTCCTTCTTTTAGACGAGCCTACCAATCATCTGGACGCAGAATCGGTCCTTTGGCTCGAACAATTTTTGAAGCGCTATCCCGGTGCCGTTTTAGCAGTAACCCATGATCGTTACTTCTTGGATAATGTCGCCGAATGGATTTGCGAGGTTGATCGCGGACAGCTCTATCCTTACAAGGGTAATTATTCTACCTATCTGGAAACCAAGGCAGCTCGTTTGGAAGCCCAAGGCCAGCAGCAGGCGAAACTTGCCAAACGCATGAAATCAGAACTTGAATGGGTCCGCTCAAGCCCTAAAGCGCGACAGGCGAAAAGCAAAGCGCGCTTGGAGCGTTACGAGCAGATGGAAGCTGAAGCCCGCAGCGCAAAGACGGTCGATGTAAACGAAATCCATATTCCCGTTGGACCACGACTGGGCTCAAAAGTTCTTATCGCGGAGCATCTTCACAAAGCCTTCGGTGATCGAGTTTTGATTGATGATCTTTCCTTTACCTTGCCACGTAATGGCATCGTTGGTGTTATTGGTCCTAATGGTGTCGGAAAATCAACCTTGTTCAAAATGATTGTGGGACAAGAAGATATCACGAGCGGCAGCCTCGAATTGGGCGAGACCGTTCAAATTTCTTACGTCGACCAAAATCGCGAAGGACTCGATCCTAAAAAGACCCTTTGGGAAGTGGTTTCCGACGGACTTGATTACATCAAGGTAGGAGAAACAGAAATTCCAAGTCGCGCCTATGTAGCAAACTTCGGCTTTAAGGGATCTGATCAACAAAAACCTGCTGGGGTACTCTCAGGAGGAGAGCGCAACCGCTTAAACCTTGCACTCACGCTTAAGCAGGGAGGCAACCTATTGCTCCTCGATGAACCCACCAACGACTTGGACGTAGAAACCCTTGAAAGCCTCGAAGAAGCCCTTCTTGCTTTCCCGGGATGCGCTGTAATTACCAGCCACGATCGTATGTTTTTAGACCGCATTGCCACCCACATTCTGGCATGGGAAGGAACAGATGATAATCCTGGCAACTGGTATTGGTTTGAAGGAAACTTTGAAGCTTACCGCAAAAACAAAGTGGAACGCTTAGGCGAAGAAGCAGCAAAACCGCATCGTATTCACCGCAAGTTAACGCGCGACTAATCTTTAACTTTAGTTGTTAAAAGCACCAACCCCACTCAGTGTTTACAGCTATAACTGGATAGGGCCGTTTATGCTAGGACGCTATATTAACTGCCTTAGGCAAAAGAAAGGAGCCTTGCGAGGCTCCTTCTTGTCTTAGCTGTTTTTTCCATGCGCGTTTTTCACGCGTGCGATCATACTTCGCATTGCCGTGTGCTCCGTGCCCGCACGCATATCCGTTGAAATAGGGCTTTTGCGCCAAGGTAGCTTCTTCGGCAGACTGATGCCAAATTGCACCTGTCTTAGATACAGCTATACGCTTTCGCTGAGCCTTCGATTTTCCACTGCGCTTTTTCTTGCTTTTCGACATTTGCCTCACCTCCTTTAAAGAATTTGCGTTCTTACTTTACCGCATGCTTTACCGCATGCTTTAAGTTTTACCGCATACTCTACCGCATGCTTTACGCTTTATCGCATGCTTTACCGCACACGATGAATCGCCTTACGTACCATGGAAAGCGGCAAATAATTACGCAACTTTTTGTCAAAACACCCCAAATCGGGGGAATCCAAATACGCTTTAAGCAAATGGATCTCTCATAAAAGTGCTTTGGCTACATAAATATCGTCGTTTATTACCTCTGCCACAATTCAGCTAGGCTCTTCCATTAAATATATCCCCCGATTCGACAAGTTTTGACAAAAGTGAAGCACCCATTTTTCCTGCCGCGGTCGCCCTCCATCCCCCGCTGCTACTTTTACATGTTGGTTATGCGCCCTCCCCTCCCCCCGCTGCTACTTTTACATGTTAGTTATGGATTGTTTTGAGTACTTCAAAATCTGATACGATACTTGCCTGCTCATGTAATACATTACAGAAGAAAACGGACAATGCTGCATTATGGAAGAACGTCGTTACAAAACAGAATCGGGCACTATTGTTTATTGGGTATCCTATGCCTCTCATTACGAAGAGAGCCCTGATACAGAAGCTAGCCTCGAGTCTGCATCCGAAGAAGAGCTAGCCTTCGCACCCGATGCAGCAGCTTCTGTTATGTCTTCTCAACTAGAAAAAAGCATCAACAAAGCGCTCATTCCTAAAGCCCCTTGGCTTGTATTCTTGCCGGGACTAACAGCTGATCATCGCCTATTTAATCGACAACTCAGTTATTTCGCTGAAACAATGAATTGCTTTGTATGGGACGCACCCGCTCATGGCAAGTCTCGCCCTTTTGCATTGACGTTTTCCATGGATGATCTTGCCACCATGCTGCATGATATTTTGTGTGCCGAATATATCGAAAACCCCATTTTGATTGGACAATCAATGGGAGGCTACATCTCTCAGGCATTTTTGTCACTTTTTCCCGGATTCGCGAAAGGATATATCAGTATCGACTCCGCTCCCCTAACACGCAGCTATTATCACAGCTGGGAGATCACTGCGCTCAAGCACACAAAAGGAATGTATCGCAGCATTCCATGGGGATTACTCCAACATATGGCGGCCAAAAACTGCTCGACGACCCTTTACGGGCAAAGCCTTATGCGAAAAATGATAAGCCACTACACAAAGAAAGACTTTTGTGAGTTAGCTGCGCACGGCTATAAGATTCTTGCCGAAGCGATCGAAAAAACAGAAAAAGAAACGAGTACTAACCCCTTCGGAAGACCGAATTGTCCCGCACTTCTTATTTGGGGAGAAAACGACCAAGCAGCTAGTGCCAAAAAATACAATCAGCAGTGGGCGCTTAGGACAGGTCTTTCCTTTGTTGAGATCCCTCGCGCAGGTCACAATTCCAATACTGATGCACCCGACGAAGTAAATAGAGATATCGAAATATTTGTCTCTGAGCTTGGGCGATAAAGCGCAAGGTGCTGGATCCCTCTAGCGTACTTGCAATAAAAGATATTCGTTAAGGCTTCCCGTGCGACCGTCGGCACGAAATCGAGCAACGCATTTAGCTTTGTCGGCAACCAAAGTGACCAAAGAATCTATTTCTTTGTCCGAAAAGCTATGACAATAACGATAGACACCTGGCAGGTTTCGCCAACCTAGAAGGTAGTCGCCTTCGTTGAATTGTTGAGAAATATCGGATTTGCGAGACTCAAAAGCAGCAGCATCTCGAACCTTATTGTCGGATTTGCAAAGCTTGAAAGTAGTGGCATTTCGGGATTCATCATTAGTTGTACCTTGAGACTCCCCTGTCTCTAGCTGCTCAGAAGTCCAGGGGGTTTCTGTTCTTGTTTCGTCAAAACAATCGTCAAAATACCCGTTTTCCGCCAAATAATCTATCGCCTGACTATGAGTTTTACACGCTTTGGCTGCCATAGCCTCATCGTCCATAAAACGCCAAAACGATACACAAATAAATCCATCTGGCACTGTTGCAAAAATTAGGTCATTTAACAGTTGCAAGCGCCATTCAAGCAGCGGAACATGATGCATAAAACCGAAAGCTACTGTTACCTGTGCTCGTTCTTCGCTGAAGTTTCCGACTTTCAAAGTATCCTTAAGCGTGTTGCTTGCAAGAGCCTGCATTATATCGCAATGAGTAAAGGTAACCGCCATATCGCAAGTGGCGCGCTTAACCGATCGAGATAAATCACTAGACAACAGGGCATCTTCTACCTTGCCTTCTTTTTTGACTTTGTCGATTCCGCTCGTCTTGCCTTCTTTTTTGGCTTTGTTGATTCCGATAGCCTCGCCGCTATTCTTCTGAGCGCTTCTTATTACCTGCTTACCAGCGCACGTTTCGGGAATTAGATCGTCACACGCATCCAACGCATTCACGAAAACTTGCCAATTCACAGATAACTCTTCGCAATATTTAGCCAAATATTCTTCAAAGCGCAAATTGCCACAGGCAATATCAAGAACGCGCAAAGCTTGTTCGTCCCGATAAGCGGCACGTACTTCATCAAGGCAACGTTCCCAACCAGGCCATTTTGCATGACGTGTATCAGAAAACGAAACTGCTTGGTTACGATAGAAATCGTTATTCAGTTCACTCAGTTTTTCAGCAAATACTACATCCATGTTTATCCTGAAAGCTTAGTCTTTATACCCCATGCACTGCGACGGTGCATTTTATCGTAAATTATGCACTGCAACAGTGCATTTTTTTGGCGGCAGAACTCAAGGATATACCGTTTTGATTACCTAACAACACGTTTAGGCAAGTTGCAGCTGAATCTCAATAGATAGTTCTTCTTCGTGCACGTACGCTGAAACACTGCCACCCATACGTTCTACGAGGCTCGCCACAATAGCAAGTCCCAAGCCCGATCCATCATTGGTACGCGCCGATTCCGCTTGATAAAAGCGGTCAAACAAATGACTAGGGTCAATAGTGGAAGAATCCTCTACAGCATTGCTAATGATTACGACGGATCCCTTCTGCTTAATACGGGGAGCGTCCACCCCATAACGAAGTGCATTCGTGAGCAGGTTGGATAATATTCGTTGCAGCGCCTCCGCATCCGCCAGCATCATAACATCTTCATCTTCAAATTCAATTTGAGGCTTCCAGTTGTGTTCGGTGAATTGCGGATACATTCCCGCCAGCACGTCAGCCAAAATCGCAAATACCTTGACCGGCTCAAGCGTAAGCGGGCTATCCGTATCAACCGCCTTTACATATTCAAAAAGTTTATCCGTTAAATCACGCATAACGCCCAAACGCACAGCGGCTTCTTTAAGGTAACGTTGCTGTTCACGAGAGTCATTTGTACGCTCATACAACTGCAAGTAACCTTGCGCTCCCGCTAAGGGAGTACGAATATCGTGAGATAAAGAGGCTAAGTCCTGTTTAAAAGCGGCCTGATGTTTCTCCTGCTCAATGCGTACATCCCGTAAGGCATCTAATTCTTTATTCATGGCGCTTGCTACTTCGCGAATTCCCCGCGTAGCAAATTCTACCGAAATTCGTTCATTACTACCCTGTTCGCGCCGGTAAAGAAAGTGCGCCATATGACGAAGCTCACGTTCGTAGAGCCCCACTACAATGGCCACAACCGCTATCGCTGCAACAAGAACCGCAATTAAAAGTGCATCCATCGGCGCACCTCCTTTCTATTTAACAAAAAGTGGAACAGGCCCTGTGTCAAAAAGCGGAATAGATCCTTTGTCGCACTACGCAAGACTCCTTTGTCTCAGCGCTACGCAAGACTCCTTCGGCGTGCAATAAGCATACCAGCAGCAATTGCCGCAACGATAGTCACCAATGCAGGCAGCAATGTACCTACTGGCAAAACATTGCCATAACCAAGCTGCGATACCGTAACCGCTAAATAGCCATCAAAAATTGCTCGCACCTCGCTCGGATGACCTGTCACCAGCCCGATTGCGGAATACAACAGATTTTCCACTGCTGCACCACCCAGCAGAAAGCCCGCGACAGCAGCAAGTACCGTGCTTTTCGACAGCAATGCAACCACTACAGCCAGTACTGCATATGCTGCAACGGAAAGCCACACCTCACCAATCCAACAGACGAATTGCACAGGATCGGACGCGGCAACGATAAAGCCCGAAGCCACCAACGTCACAAGCGATACCACGACTCCTGCTAATACCGCAAAGAAGGTCATCGTAAGCGTGCATACACCTGCTGCAAGCGCATAAGCAAATCGCCCCGTATGTCCTAGAATCACATTCTTAACCGCACCAGTTCTTAAATCAGACGCGAAGAACACACCACAAAATACCGCCACCGCCATAGCAATGAAACTACCGCGCACAAACAGCATCCCGCACGCACGAGTAAAGTCAACACCACTTGCGCCAGCGGCAAGCACCGATAGCCCCAACGTGATATCAGAACTTGTCGCTGATACATCAGCAGAAAGCGACGTATTAGCACTGATAAGTTTAAGGCCGACAATTACATACACAATTGAAATAATCAGTACAAGCATAAACACTAACGTCATACGACTTTTGAGCAGCCGGTAGAGCATCGCTCTTAAAACATCTACGAACGTTTTCACAAAATCCATAGCAGAACCCCCATTTAGTCAATACTGCAAATGCCGCAACGCAACAGACCCCCTAGGTACTTATCACGCTACAACCACCTATCCGAGGCTCCGACGGCGCATAACCAGCACACATGCTGCAGTAGCAACAAAAATCGTGACGATAGCCTGCACATACGTGAGTGGATTACATACAACACCCTGGCTGAGCATCGCTAAATCAGTAGCAAGATAGCCATCAAGACAATCGCGCAACACGACAGGAATTCCTGGCACATTCGCGAGAATTATTTTCAATACAGATTCCACAGCACCACCAGCAATCAAAATACCGCCGATAGTTGCAACCGTCTCTGAACCAGTGATAGCCGTCAGAAAAACCGCAACGGCCGCATACGCCACCATACATAACACCAGTTGAGCAAACCACTGCAGGGCATCGCTTACAGAAGGCGGCACAGAAACATAGCCCTGAGCACGCAAAGCTATTTCAACGACAAACATACCCACAATCACTGCAGTAGCCGCAATTACAGTTGAGCACAGAATCATAGCAACGGCATACGATGCGCGTCCGCCACGCGCCTGCACAAGATTCTTCAAAAACCCTGACTTAAAATCCTCAGCTACGTAATACACCGTAGCAACACTTACACCCATCGCCAGAAACGACCCTGCCACAAAGGACACGCCATATAGCCGAAGCGTTGGCAGCGGTTCATTAGGAATTTCCACAAATCCCGTGGCGGCAAAAGCTGGCCATACGTTATGCAGCCACAAGGCAAAGGGCGTCGCAAAAGCAAATAGAATAACAATCAGTGCGAAAAAGATAATAAAGCGCGATTTCACTATACGGAACAGTTGCGCACGCATCATACTAAACATACCGAGCGCCCCCTTTTCCGTCGTGATTACGCGGCGATTCGGCGCCCATAAGCCCCACGAACAATTCTTCGATATCGCGCTCGTGAACATAGAGTTCACTCACCGCAATACCCGCTTTCGACAACACATATCCAACCTGATTAGGGTCAAGATTTAGAGTAGACCGAGTTGAACCGTCAGTGTGGCAAGTGCCCTGTCCGCTTGTCGTATTAGTGTGGCAAGTGCCCTCTCCACTTGTCACATCTCCGCTTGCTATATCAACGCGAATTGAGTTATCTGGCAAAATTGCAAACTTTGCTTGCGGAAATGCGTCTTGCAATTTCGCAAGAGCAACTTGAGGTTCTGCAACGCGAATACTCAAGTAATCCGCACATTCGGCATCCACTTCTGCAGCAGTTAATTCGCGCACAAGCACACCATCGCGAATTATCCCATAGCGAGTAACCATACGTTCAAGCTGATCAAGAACATGAGAGCTAATAAACACGGTAAGGTTTCTCAACTGTGCCAATTCTACAATGGTTGTGCGCAATTCTCGAACCCCTTGAGGATCGAGACCGTTAAACGGTTCATCAAGCAACAACAAATCAGGTGAGCCCACTAACGCTAACGCCAAACCAAGACGCTGTTTCATACCAAGCGAATAGGTTTTTGCGCGCTTTTTCGCCACCTCTTCCAGTCCCACTATGCGAAGAGCATCAAGAGATATTGCCTTAGCATTGGGTATGCCTAACGCTAGCGCCCGCACCATTACGTTATCTAGACCAGTAAGACCTAAATGAATACCAGGATTTTCAATGAGAGCGCCAAGTCTGCGACTCGTGCATCCTGGAGCCATTTTTTCGCCAAGAATCTCAATCTCACCCGAAGAGGGCAAGACAAGCCCTGCCAGCATTTTCATTACAGTCGATTTGCCAGCACCGTTTCGTCCCACGAACCCATAAATTTCGCCGCTGCTAATAGTGAAACTCAAGTTGTCCACCGCGCGCTTCTTGCCGTATGTCTTCGAAAGACCTACGGTTTTAATCGCGTCCATAGCCTTCCCTTTCTCGCTTGCGGCATTGCTTATAGCGTTGACCGACATCCGTTGACTAGCGTTCCGCCGCTCAGTGCTCACGCATGGCGCTAGCTGGCACTCCGTTGGTAGGGGTTACGTTGGCTGATACTCCACTAGTCAGTGCGCTCTTAGCGTTAATCAGTCATTCTGCCAGCCATTCCGTCGACAAACAAATAAATCGCCTATCGAGAGCATTCGATAGCAATGCCTTCTTGCTGTGACAATTTGAGTATGCGAAATAATAGTTTAGGAATTTTCTGGCAACCTTTAAGAAAGTTATAAGATTTCCGAATTGGGTTTCGCGTCGGGCTGCATGTCAGCTTCAAGACTAATCTCTAAGTCGGTTTCAAAGCTAACCTCAAAGCTAACCTCAAAGCTAACCTCAAAGCTAACCTCAAAGCTAACTTCAAAGCTGACTTTCAAGTTACTATCCAAACCGACTTCCGATCGAGCTTTCTAGTTAGTTCTCACATTGAACCGTATGTCGCCTTCCGGACTGCTTTTCAATCTGACTTCCAGCCTGGACAAGTTTGGGTTTACTTGATGCCGTTCAGTAATTCGGCAATCGTAGTCTTAGCCAGATCGGCACGCATTGCATTTTGAGCAGAAACCAGCTTTCCATCAAGCACCGCATGGATATTTCTTCCCACAGGACAAGAAGGATTTGGCTGCTCGTGAAAACTAAACAGCTGATCATCCACCGCATTCACCGCATCAAAGACATCAAGAAGCGTTATTTCAGAAGGATCCTTGGTAAGGGCAGCGCCACCAACCCCCGCTTCAACCTTTACGAGCCCCGCCGCTTTTAACATACCTAAAGTTCGACGAATTACTACAGGATTTACATTTACACTTTCAGCAATAAAAGCCGAAGTGGTCTTTTCGTTTTTGAAATAGGCAATGCACAAAAGGATATGTACACCGATTGTGAAACGCGACGATATCTGCATAAAACTATCCACCCTTGGCTAGATTTTGGTTCCCTATTCGCTCATAGCGCATCGGTTGTACCGGTTTGGCTATGCGCCTTCGTTTGGCTATGCGCCTTCGTTTGACTATGCGCCTTCCTTGTTGGCTGTATACGTTCTTTACTCCACGTGCGCTCTTCATTAGCCGCACACCTTCTTTGTCTCATCATAGCGTTTGCGAGGTGTAATTGAAATAGTTACAACAATTTCAAAATAAGTTCGTTGTAACTATTGACATTACAACTGTTGAGTAGTTAACTAAGTGTTGTCAACGTTGTAACAACAGATATTACAACAGCAAATAGAACAATGATATCGGCTTGTATAACACCCCTACAAACCGATACGACCGCTGACAAATACGGTCTAAAACAGAGAGGATTGAAACAATGAAAATTGCAGTAGTATGCGCAAACGGCAAAGCAGGTAAGCTTATTGTTGAAGAAGCTGTTAATCGCGGCATGGAGGTAACCGCCATTGTCCGCGGCGAAAACAAAACCATCGCTCCTCAGGCAATCATTAAAGACCTTTATGATCTCACCGCTGAAGATCTTGCTGATTTTGATGCCGTCGTGGATGCTTTTGGCGCGTGGGTGCCCGAGACTCTGCCACAACATAGCACCTCGCTGAAGCACTTATGTGACATCCTTTCCGGAACCACCACACGTCTTCTCGTAGTAGGCGGAGCAGGTAGCCTTTTTGTGAATCCCGAGCACACGGCAACCGTCTCAGAAGGGCCCGACTTCCCTGATGCCTTCAAGCCTCTTGCTGCGGCTATGGGTGAAGCATTAAACGAACTGCGCAAGCGCAACGATGTTCGTTGGACCTATATCTCCCCTGCAGGTGATTTCCAAGCAGATGGCGAACGCAGTGGCGAATACCTTCTTGGCGGCGAAGAACTTATCTTAAACGAACGCGGTGAATCTATCATCAGCTATGCCGATTATGCCATCGCTATGGTTGATGAAATCGAAAAAGGAAACCATATCCAACAGCGCATCTCAGTCGTTCGTAAATAGCAACAAACAGCATAGCGTGTCGCACTACCCTGTGGCACGCTATGCATCCACAGCAAGGATGTGGCACGCTATGCATCCAGCAAGGTATCAGAAAGTTTAAATCCAATACCCCACACCGTTTCAATGTATGATTCCGTACCAGTTCCCTTCAGCTTGGTACGAATGTTTGAAATATGGGTATTGATAGCTTTTTCCTCTACAAAGGACTCTTCGTGCCATACCGCCTCATATAGTTCGCGCTTAGTAAACACCTTGCGCGGATACCTCATGAGTGCCGCAACGATATCGAATTCCGTTCTTGTAAGACGAACTGGCACGCCCTGAACTTCAAACCGACGCTGCTCTTCATCAAGAAGCCATTTTCCAAAGGTAATCGCACACGCTTGTTGGTTGTTTGCTGTCCGTTCCGGCCAGTTGTTAGCTACTTTTTCCTGCTGATTGTTAGATGTCCGTTCCTGCCAGTTGCCAATTGATCGTTCCGGCCAGTTGCTAGCCATTCTTTCCTGATAGTTGCTAGATGCTCGTTCCCGTTGATCGCCTTCACCCAAATTGTCCTCACCTGCATAGATATCGCCCGTACAGCTTTTATCTATGTCGCTTTTGCTCACATGCGAAGCCTTGACGACGCCCGATCTTCTCAGGAGCGCCTCCACCCGTGCCACCAATTCATCCAGATCGAACGGCTTGACCAGGTAGTCATCCACTCCCTGCTTTAAAAGGGAAACTCGGTCTACCACTTCAGCTTTCGCAGAAATTACCAAAATAGGAACATTGCTTTGCGCACGAATAAATGCAACGACCTCTTCACCCGACATGCCTGGCAACATGAGATCACAAATAACCAAATCGAAAGGACAGGCTAAAGGCTCCGCCTGCAAAAGAAGACGTGCTTCAGTTCCCGAGTATGCCGAAACGCATTCGTAGCCCTCACCTTTAAGAGCAGAACACACCACGTCATTGATCGCAGCATCATCTTCTATAACCAAAATTGAACAACATTTAAGATCCATGTGTGTTTGCTTTCTCTTTTATGTGAGTTTTCTCCTATAGCCTAATACATAAACCACGCGAACCGGCAAAGACGGGAGTCTTCTCATGAGTATTACGTTTAGCCATAAATCCGCCTTGGAACTCTACCGATCACCCTTTCTGCTTGAACTTCTTCCCTACTACCACAAAACCAATGGTCAACTTTGGCAAAAAGCCCATGCACCAAGACGTGTTGCCCTGAGCCGATGCTCTATCCCTACTCGAAACGAAGTTAGAGCACTTGAAATTAAGCCTCTTAGGATCAAACCACTTTCCAATATCAACAACGATGAGAATGTGTTTTCTTCTCTCTCGCTCCCTACTCGCTTTGTGCCTAACGATTGTTGTACGTTTTCCGATCATCACGCGTTCCCTACTCGTTTTTCGCTAGCCGATTATCGTTCGACGCCTTTTTATTTTTCGCTCCCTCTTCATGTTTTAGTTGACCATGCCAACAAAAGAAGAGCGATCGAAAATCTCATTTGTCACGTGAAGGACAATTCACCCGATGTTATACCCTTGCCAAATTTACCCGAGAAAATGAAGGCTTCCTTTGTGTTAAGCCCAAGTTCCTTTGCATTGAAGTCAAGCTCCTGTGCACCGAATCCAAGTTCAGCGCAAGAAAAAAGCTCTAACCACGACGTAAACACTGCGCCTACAAGTAAGCTACCAAATCAAGATTTCACTGCTAAAACTTATTACCTAATCCCTCCGGAATATCTTTTTCTTCAGATGGCAGAATCAATGAGTTTTATCGATCTATTGATGCTGGGCTTTGAACTTTGTGGGACCTATTTTGGCAATCAAGCCACAGATACCTTCAACGATTCCGCGGTTCCTTCGCCTAGGCATAAGCCCTTTACCAAAGCTAACAAAATCAAGCGCCTTCTTGATTCAGATGTCGCTTCCCAAACAAAAGGAACCAAACAAGCAAAACAGGCGGCAAAATTTCTGCTGGACAATTCCTACTCACCAAGAGAATCCGCTCTTGCTCTTATGCTTACCCTGCCTCGTCGTTTAGGAGGATACGCCCTTCCCCGTCCACTTTTGAACCAACGCATCAACATTCCTCGAAACAACTCTCAGCTAACCCATAACGACCATTTCAGATGTGATCTTTTTTGGCCAAAAGAAAATCTTGCCATCGAATACGACAGTGATCTTCACCATACCGATGCCCGAAAAATCGCAAAAGATGCCTCCCGACGTGATGCGCTGGCGCTTCTTGGAATTCAAGTGATTACGGTAACCAATAAACAGTTCGCCAGCATGAAAGAAATGGATAAAGTCGCCCACACCGTCGCGAAAATTTTAGGGGTAAGACAAAGAAACGAAAAACGCTACAACTACCAAACGAGAAAAATCCAACTTTTGCAGCAACTGCAATAACAACAACGTGATTTTACATTCGCATAATCTCACTTAACCAATTACCGTAATAGCTTCTTCTTGGAAATAAGAAACCACTTTCACCTTAAGCCTCAACTCAAGCTTCCTGAAAGCCCCAAAAGAAAGCATGTAAGAAAATTGAGGATGTCGCCTTTCTTGACACAGTACGGAGAGCATCCATCTGAACGTAGTTCGGGAACCATCCATCGCTAAGTCTAGTTCGGAAAACATCTCTCCAAGCGTAGTTAGGAAATAATCCGCCACTAAGTGCAGTTCGGAAACCACCCCTTCCCCAAGCGTAGTTCGGAAAGCACCCCTTCCCCGGGAAAGGATTAGATGGCACATTTTGCAGAGTAATGTATTGGTGTGTTTTAAAAAGCCGAGTTTTGCCACATTTTCTTGTTGCGTGTATAAAATTTTTCAAATAATGGAAAGATAAATAGGGAAAACCACATCATCACTGTCGATTTTTGATTCTCGTGTCCATTTTCGCCACATTTTCGCAAGTTATGCATAGATTTTGGGCTCCTTGTACAAAACAAGAAAAACACGCTAGTGCACGTAAAGGCTTTTTGTGGCGAAACTCAAGATTTCACAACGCGGAACGGCGCAACCAAAGAATGCGTATCAATCTTCTTCCAGCTTTAGCAATAGAAAAGAAACATAAAACAAAGCAGCAACGTCAGGTAAAACAGCGAGTCGCAAACCAATGCACCATCGTTAAACAAAACAGCAAGCATAAACAAAACAACATCAACGAACAAAACAGAATCGTTAAACAAAACAGCACCGTCAACCGTAACAATGACCTACAGAATAAAAGAGACCACGGTCAAAACGATCGACGATGCTGCTAACCAAACACTAGACAATACTGCCAATCGAAAACGGTCAACGATGCCATTAACCGACGATGGCGTTAGTTAACGATTCCGTTAGCCGACGATGCCGTTAGTTAACGAAACAGTTAGTCGACAATGTCGTTTGCTAACGATTCCGTCAGCAAACGACACCATTGGTTAACAATGCCGCTAGTTAAAACAATCAGCGACACGGTCAATCAGAACAATTAGCCAAGAAACTAACGTCGCTAAACAACGAAGTCATCAAGCAGTGTGTTTATGCTGTTTATGCGAAATAGTTCACTCCACCTTCAAAGATAGGCTGATACAGATTTCCGGGAACGTTTTTATACAAACCATTACCACTGCGCTCGCTATGGCCCATCTTGCCAAACACGCGACCATCAGGACTGGTAGCGCCTTCGATAGCCAAAACTGAAGCACTCGGGTTCACTGCCCAATCCATTGAAGGATTACCCTCTTTATCGACATACTGAGTTGCAATCTGACCAGCGGATTTCATCTGATCAAGAACCTCCGGAGTTGCCACAAAACGGCCTTCGCCATTGCTGATAGCAACTGTGTGAATATCACCCACCTTGCAGCACGAAAGCCACGGTGACAAGCTAGAAGCAACACGTGTACGCACCAAACGACTTTGGTGGCGACCAATTTCGTTGAAGGTAAGCGTTGGGGCATCAGCAGTTGCTGGAACAATATCGCCATAAGGCACAAGTCCCAACTTCACTAAAGCCTGGAAACCATTGCAGATACCCAGCATCAAACCATCGCGATTCTTCAGCAAATCGCGAACTGCTTCCGTCACCTCAGGAGCACGGAAGAATGCCGTAATGAATTTCGCGGAACCATCTGGTTCGTCACCACCAGAAAAACCACCAGGCAACATGATAATTTGCGAATTATTGATAGCCTTAACCAGCGCTTTGGTGCTTTCGATTACTGCATTGGGTGTGAGGTTGTTAATTACCATAACCTCAGGCACCGCGCCTACGCGTTCAAAAGCATGCGCGGTATCGTATTCACAATTTGTTCCAGGAAATACCGGGATGATCACGCGCGGTTTTGCGAACTTTTCGTCGCAAATCAAAGGCAATCGCTCCGACCAACTGATCTGCTCAACTTGTTTGTCCTCGTAGCGATAAGGGAATACCGATTCAATACCGCTTTCCCATACTTCCTGCAGCGAAGCCATATCGATGGTTTCGCCAAAAGCCTTGAAGGAATAATCAGCTGTGGTTTCACCCAATTCAATGATGCTTACCAAATCGGTTGCATCCGCCAGAATAGCCTGGACATCAGCATCATCAGCCAATTCAACCACAAAGCTGCCATAAGCAAGCGTGAAAAGATCGTCCAGCTCAATAGCGGCACAGATGTCAGCATCAGCTCGGGCACAAGCATTGGCCGAAGTCTGGGCATCGGCGTCGGCAGCCTCAGTTCCGGTGAGCTGCAAACCAATGCCATTGCCAACACACATCTTGAACAAAGCTTCTGCCGTACAACCATAGCCCGGTGTTGCAGCAGCAACTACCGCACCGTCGCCAATCAAACGTTCCATCAAGTCAAAGGTGGCATTCATGCCCTCAACATCAGGAATGAGCGAATCCTCATCGTAGAAACGTGGCGCTATTCGAACTACCCGACTGCCAGCATGCTTAAATTCAGGAGAAATAACGCGATCAACCGATCCCGTCGAAACAGCAAAGCTGATCAGCGTTGGAGGAACATCCAGATCCTCAAAACTGCCAGACATGGAGTCTTTGCCCCCGATAGCACCGATTCCTAAGTCAACCTGTGCCATCAATGCACCGAGCACCGAAGCGGCAGGCTTACCCCAACGATCGGGTTCGTCACGCAAACGCTCAAAATATTCCTGTAATGAAAGATAGGCAGCATCACGCGTGAATCCTGTCGCTACCAAACGAGCAACACTTTCTACGACCGCCAAATAAGCACCCTTGAACTGGTTCTTTTCTGATAAGTAAGGATTGAAGCCCCATGCCATAGCACTTGCAGTTGTAGTCTCGCCATCCACAGGGAATTTAGAAACCATAGCCTGAGCGGGAGTGAGCTGATATTTACCACCGTATGGCATCAAGACCGTAGCCGCACCAATGGTTGAGTCGAAACGCTCGCCTAATCCCTTATTTGAGCATACATTTAAATCGCTAACAAGCGAGTTCATGCGCTCTGCCAGCGTCTCGCCGCTCCACTGAGGTTCATAAGTCTCACCAGCACATACATGAACATCTTGATGCTTTGGAGCACCATTTGAAGCAAGGAATTCACGACTTACATCAACAATGGCATCGCCATTCCATACCATACGCAAACGCGCTTCTTCTGTAACTGTTGCTACAACGCTAGCTTCCAGGTTTTCTTCATGAGCATATGAAATAAACTCATCCACATCCTCGGCGCCAAGCGCCACTGACATGCGCTCCTGGCTCTCAGAAATTGCAAGCTCGGTGCCATCGAGACCCTCATATTTCTTGGGCACTTGATTCAAATCGATCAATAAGCCATCGCACAACTCGCCAATAGAAACAGAAACGCCGCCGGCACCAAAGTCATTGCATCGCTTAATCAAACGGCAAGCTTCGCCACGACGGAACAGACGCTGAATTTTTCGCTCCACAGGGGCATTACCCTTTTGAACCTCGGCGCCTGACGTTTCGATGCTTTCAACATTTTGCGTTTTGGACGAACCTGTCGCACCACCAATGCCATCTCTGCCAGTACGTCCACCAAGCAAGATAACCTTATCGCCCGGAGCAGGTTCTTCACGACGAACGTGATCAGCAGGTGTCGCTCCGACGACCGCTCCAACTTCCATGCGCTTTGCTACATAGCCGGGATGATACAGTTCGTGGACCTGACCCGTTGCCAGTCCGATCTGGTTACCATAAGACGAATATCCTGCTGCTGCAGTTGTTACCAACTTTCGTTGCGGAAGCTTTCCTTCCAGCGTCTCCGAAACAGGAACGGTAGGATCTCCCGCACCTGTAACACGCATTGCCTGATAGACATAGCTACGACCTGAAAGAGGGTCGCGAATAGCACCACCCACACAGGTTGCCGCGCCACCAAAAGGCTCAATTTCGGTTGGATGATTGTGTGTTTCATTCTTAAAGAGGAACAGCCAATCCTGCTCTTCTCCATTTACGTCCACCTTGCACTTTACCGTGCAAGCATTAACTTCTTCGGATTCATCAAGGCCCTGCACGCCACCGTGTGCGCGAAGATACTTTGCACCAATGGTGCCCATATCCATCAAGCATACCGGCTTATGTTCGCGACCCAGTTCTGCGCGCATCTCCAAATATTTATTGAAAGCAAGCTTTACGGTCTCATCGTCGATGACAACATTGGTAAGTTCAGTGCCAAAGGTTGTATGGCGGCAATGGTCGGACCAGTAAGTATCGACCACTTTAACCTCAGTAATGGTAGGATTGCGCTTTTCGGTCTCACGGAAATATTTCTGGAAGAAGGTAATGTCAGCCAAATCCATTGCAAGACCACGATCTGCTAAGAATTGCTTGAGGCCCTCTTCGTCTAAATCAATGAATCCCTCCAGCACCTCTACCGGCTTTGGCTCGGGAATCTGCATAGCCAAGGTATCACGCAGAGCAAGAGATGCTTCGCGCGATTCGATAGGGTTGATGATGTAGTGCTTGATTGCCTCGAAGGTTTCATCGGAAAGATCACCCTCGAGCACATACACCTTAACGGAGCGCACTAAAGGACGCTCACCCTGCGAAATAAGCTGAATACATTCGCTCGCAGAATCGGCACGCTGATCGAATTGACCAGGCAGTGGTTCAACCGCAAAAATATGAACTCCCTCAGGAGCAGAAACAAGACCCTCCCCGCTTCCTGCAGCACCCACCAAAGCGCCCTCAACAGGAAGAGTCAGCGAAGCATTGTCTACCTGAGGCTCGCTAAATACCGTCGGAACACACTGCTCGAACAGCTCGTCGGTTATACCCTCTACGTCATACATATTTATAATGCGCAGCGTAACTGCCTGAGACAGCCCATCTGTTATGACGGTGTGCAATTCCTGCAGAAGCTGCTGCGCTTCGACATCGAAACCGGGTTTCTTCTCAACATAGATGCGAGAGACCATGAATCCTACCCTTCATAGTGAAAATGATAGTTAACAAGAGACGCTTCTATGATACGACACCCGCAGCCTTTTTCGGCTGAGCGTTCTAAGAGATTTGCACTTCGCGGATATCCTCTTGCCTGCCAACCTTTATAATCGCTGACATGGAAAAAGCACTTTTAGACATAGCAGAACAGCTTAAAACGGTTGAATATCTTGACGACAAAGCGTTGACGAAAGTGATCAATCGCAACAATAAACGCATCTTAGAACAGGCGCAAAAGCAGACGCAAGCCTCACACAAGAGCGATAACACTCTTAAAAACCAGTCGATTATCAGCGATAACGACAAGCGCATCACCGCGTTCGACGGGAGCGCACCTTCACTCGACGAAAGTGCTGCCGTGCACAATGGAAATACGGCAACACCCAACGAAAGTGCTGCCGCGCTTGCTGAAAACAAGCCTGCACTCGACGAAAATACGCCCTCGCACGACAAAAACACACCCGCGCTCGACAAGACAGGTGCCAAAGTCAATCCTGCACGCCCCCTGTCAAAGCGCCATCTCATTGCATTTTATCTAGACGTTAAGCGAAACGATCCTGATCGCTGGGCACGCTGGAATTTTACCGAAGAACAGCAACGTCGCATCGAGCGCACCCTTCAGATGAAGCCACGCCGCACCGCTTCGGGAGTTGCAACGATTACCGTGCTCACCAAGCCATGGAAATGCTCAAGCAACTGTCTATACTGCCCTAATAATCTGCGCATGCCTAAAAGTTACCTATCAGACGAGCCCGCCTGTCAGCGTGCAGAACGCACCTTTTTTGACCCTTATCTTCAGGTGGCAGCTCGCTTAAAGGCGCTCACAGAAATGGGGCATATCACCGATAAGGTCGAACTCATCATCCTTGGAGGAACGTGGAGCGATTATCCTCTTGCCTATCAAATTTGGTTTGTTCGAGAACTTTTTCGCGCTCTTAATGATGGCGCTCATTCGCAAAACAACGTTTCAGCACGTCGTGCACGATACGATGAAATAGGAATCTCAAGCGATGCAGAAACCCTCAAAAAACAGGTCGCATCCTTGCAGGAAAAAATAGCAAACCAAGAACTCACGTATAATCAGGCCTTCGATCTCCATTATGGAACCAGCCCTGCCTGGCAGGCACTTTCCACTTGGCAAAGTGCAACCTGGGAAGAGCTCGAAGAAGAGCACCGAATAAACGAGTCAGCCAATCATCGTGTCGTTGGCCTTGTGATCGAAACGCGTCCAGAGCGCATCACCTCCGAGCATGCCTATACCCTGCGCCGCCTAGGGTGCACCAAGGTGCAAATGGGCATCCAAAGCCTTGATGAGCATATTCGCGAGCAAAATGACCGCCACACTTCAACCGCGCAGATTCAAAGCGCATTCGAAACGCTTCGTCTTTTTGGTTTCAAAACCCACATTCATGCCATGGTGAATCTATTGGGAGCAACGCCCGAATCAGATAAGGAAGACTACCTTCGCCTTGTGAGCGACAAACCATTCCAACCTGATGAAATCAAGCTCTACCCTTGCGTTCTCGTCGAAGGTACAGGGCTCTGCGCTCATTACCAAGATGCCACTTGGCAACCCTATTCCGAAGAAGAGCTTATTGAAGTGTTAGTCGCTGACACCTGCGCAACTCCCGCTTTTACCAGGATTTCTCGTATGATTCGCGATATTTCTGCTCCCGATATTGTGGCAGGCAATAAAAAAGTCAATTTGCGCCAGCTTGTTGAAAATCGCATCGACACTGAAGGACTTGAAACCAAAGAAATACGCCACCGCGAAGTGAGCCTAGCAGATATTGACCCCGCAACATTGCGTCTTGAAGTTATTACCTATGAAACCACCCTTACCCGCGAGCATTTCCTTCAGTGGGTTACCCCCGAAGGAAAAATTGCCGGATTCTTACGCCTGTCACTTCCACACGTTGGAGCTCTGAGCGCCCTAGCGACTGCTCTACCAAATTCTCCTCTTACTGAAGGAGAAGCCATGATCCGAGAAGTACATGTCTATGGACGCGTCGCCAAGCTAACCAAGCAGGGATCTGGAGCACAGCATCATGGCTTAGGCACCCAACTGGTGGAAAAGGCCTGCGCAATTGCCCGCGAGGCAGGATATTCGCGCATCAATGTCATCAGCGCTATTGGCACCCGTGGCTATTATCGAAAATTGCATTTTTACGACAACGGCTTATATCAACAACGAAACCTTTCATAAACTTGCCCCCGTAAATTCAGTCTCTCGATCATGAAGGTTTTAACGCTTAGGTGAATTCAGACAACGTGCTCCATCAATTGACGTAGTATTAACGTTGAAAACAAACTTATGCTGATTTTGGAAACGAATGAGTACTGCTCTTCCGTAGCGCGCCTCGCTTTTGGCTAAAGACAGCACGCATTCGTTTTGCCACTTGATCAAGGAGACACCCTATGACCACTTATTCTTCTCGTGATGAAATTAGCGAACAGTACCGCTGGGATCTTACAAGCATCTTTGAAAACGATGAGGCATTCCTTGAAGCGCTCGACAAAGCAAAAACCTATCCAGAGCGTTTTCTTACCTTTCAGGGACGCATTTCTCAATCACCTGAAGCCTTATTGGAATACCTTCAATTCGACGATGAAGTTAGCATCGAATTGAGCAAACTTATCAATTACGCAAATCGCAAAGCTGACGAAGATACCCGCTCAAGTCTTTATCAGGACTATTCGAGCCAGGTTATGTCACTTTACGTTTCTCTTTCAAGTGCTTGTTCCTGGTTTGCCTCTGAGCTTCTCTCCGTAGATGAGAAAACTATGGCACAATTTTACAATCAATGTTCTGACCTGGAATTATATCGTCGCGCGCTCGATGTAATATTTCGTCGCCGCGCCCATGTACTAAGCCCCAAAGAAGAGCATCTTCTTGCAAGTGCTGGCGATATGGCAAACCAGCCTGAAAACGTTTTCTCTCTGCTCAACGATGCCGACTTAACGTTTAGCGATGCGCTTGATTCAAAAGGCGTTGCCCATCCCGTCACCCACGGCAGCTATATTCCCCTAATGATGTCATCTGACAAAACACTGCGCGAAAACGCCTACCATTCGCTTTACGCAACGTACGGACAATTCCGCAACACCTTCGCAGCAACGCTAGGCGCACAGATGAAACAGTTGAAATTCTATTCGGATGCGCGCAAATATCCTTCCTTGCTTGCAAGCTCACTTGATGGCAATGAGGTGCCGACCGAGGTTTACACAAACCTTATTGAGGCAGTTCATGAAAACTTTGCCGCTCTCCATAAGTACGTTGAACTTCGCAAAGAGTTGCTCGGCGTTGATGAACTTCATTTCTCTGACTTATACGTACCGATCGTAGACGATATCGATCTTACCTTCACCTACGAACAGGCTTGCGAAATCATCCTTGAAGCACTCAAGCCTCTTGGTGAAGATTACCTTGCCCTTGTTCGCAAAGGACTCTCTGAACGTTGGGTTGATGTTTACGAAACGCCTGGCAAACGAAGCGGTGCTTATTCAGCGGGCGGATTCGGTATGCATCCTGTTATCCTTATGAACTTCCAGGGTAAGCTCGACGATGTCTTTACCCTGATCCACGAAATGGGTCACTCTATTCACACGTATCTATCATGCGAAAACCAGCCTAGCTGTTATTCTGATTACGTCATCTTTGTTGCCGAAGTTGCTTCCACCTGCAACGAAGCGCTCCTTACCCATTACCTTTTAGAGCATGCACACAACGAGCGCGAGCGAGCCTATTTCCTCAACCATTTCTTGGAGCAATTCCGCGCAACGCTCTACCGTCAAACCATGTTTGCAGAATTTGAACTGAGCGTAAGTGAGCTTGCCGCCCAGGGAGCTGGCATCACCGCCGATACCCTTTGCTCTCTCTATCGCAAACTCAATGAAGATTACTTCGGAAGCGCTATTGTGGTCGATGACGAAATTTCCCTCGAGTGGGCGCGCATTCCTCATTTCTACTACTGTTTTTACGTATATCAGTATGCAACGGGCTTTGCTGCTGCTATTGCCCTCTCACAGCGTATTTTAAACGGCGGAGTGAAAGAACGCGAAGACTATTTAACCTTTTTGAAGGGCGGCAGCTCAAAACCCCCAATTGAGCTTCTACAAGGCGCCGGGGTTAACATGATGAGCACTCAGCCTATCGAAGATGCGCTTGCCCAATTTAATACCATGATTGACGAAATGGCTGACGCGTGCCGCAAGCTTAGGGCAACCGCTTCTCAGGCCAGCACTTCTACAAACAACAGCAGCACTGCTCCCCATCCCGATGCAAGCACCAATCATTTCACCAATTTCACCATCGACGAACTGGGAGATTCTCTTCGCAAAATGGAAGGCGCCTTCGTTTTGGCAACTGTCAACGAAGACAACACCCCCGACGCTGCTATTTTCGTCCCACAGCTCTTAGATAGTACCCACCTCATCATGTTCTTAGCTCCCAACCGCACACGCGCGAATCTGGAACGATCAGGTCATGCATGGGGTGTCTATGAGGTAATCAACGCTGAAGCAAGCGAAAAGCAACAGCGCTATGCAGGAGCACGAATGAAGCTTTCTCTGGTTAAACCAGAAGGAGAAACTGCCGAAGAATTTAAGCAGGCTACGGCAAATTTCCCTCGCATGAATCCAGCCGCGGTTGTGCTTCGTATCGAAGAGCTTATCGCTTTGGGATAGCGTATTATCCTGCCGCAGTAGCACCCACTGCGGCAGGTAGGCTTTTTATAGCCACTGCTGTAAAATTTTCAATCAATCAACCAATACCAAATACAAGCCAACCATAAGAATCGCACATAGGACAATCTATGGATGAAACAACGCTCAGCCTTCTTGTAGCACTCAGTCTTCCTTTGCTTGGAACGACGCTTGGATCCGCTTTTGCCTTTTTCCTCAAGAAAGAAATGAACGATCTGTTGCAAAAGATATTGCTCGGTTTTGCGGCAGGCGTCATGATTGCAGCTTCCGTATGGAGCCTCTTGATTCCCGCCATTGAGATGGCTGAAGAACAGCAGATAATCGGGTGGTTACCTGCTGCCCTAGGATTTTTACTTGGTATTGGTTTTCTTCTTGTTTTCGATCATCTTTTACCTCATCAGCATATAGATAATCCCGAACCTGAAGGCCCAAAAACCAAGATGAAACGTCCCACGATGCTTATCTTCGCCGTTGCTCTTCATAATTTGCCGGAAGGTATGGCAGTAGGTGTTGTGCTCGCAGGCTTTCTCGCGGGACAGACAAGCATTACCCTTGCAGGCGTAATCGCGTTAGCTCTTGGTATAGCTATCCAAAACATTCCAGAAGGCGCTATTATTTCGACGCCTCTTCTTTCTTGCGGATTATCGCGCATGAAATCTTTTGTCTACGGATTCCTCTCGGGTGTCATTGAGCCTCTTGGAGCTCTTCTCATGATTGCGTTTGTTGGCGTTATGACGCCGGCACTTCCTTACATTCTTGCCTTTGCTGCAGGAGCTATGATGTATGTCGTCGTAGAAGAACTTATCCCTGAAACGCAATCGGGTAAGCACACAAACGTTGGAGCTGTTGCCCTTGCATTCGGATTCGTATTGATGATGATCCTCGATACCGCTCTTGGATAATCTCCTGCATTTTACAGAACTTCCACGCAAACCACTAAGCGTTTGCTACAGGCTCACGCGAACAGGACAACACGCAAGATGAACTACAAAAAGCGCACATGCATGCTTTTATCTTTGTAATGAGGATGATTCTTCACAAAACGCCAGCGGCAAATACGCGTAATAATAAGCGAAAGAAGTCCCACAATTAAAAAGGGTACGGTAATTTCAAGCACCGGAACGTTCGATTCCAAAAACGCATAAGCGCTTGCCAAGAGAAAGAATGCCGAAATTACCAACGAGATAACGGTGAAGAATCGAATGAGTACCTCTTTTGCCTTTGTCGGTGAATGCATCCAGGACACCACAAAATAGATGACGATCGCCAGAATAATGAGAACGATCACCAAAGGTAGCGACTGTAGCATCCTTACAAGAAGACCCATATTACATCCCTTACTGTCTTTTTACCTTATTATCATACCGTTTTAGACGCAAACATCGTTACAGGAAGAAAAACTCTTTTTCTTCTCCAGCCTCACAACATGCCAAGATCAGCATGAAAGCAATACCAAGATTATTCATCAATCACGCAATTCCGATGCGTAAAACGCATGATAGTTCCTGTTTCAAATGGCGTACTATCAATATCAAACGTAGTACCGCTTATTATTACGGGAGTGCCCCATGCTTAAAACTCCTCAACATACTTCTTCATCAGAAACCCTCGAACAGGATCTGCCTTCTTCTTCGCCAAACGAACAGGCCTTATCCTCTTCGTCAGAAACTTTTAAGCAAGTCACCTCTTCTCAGTCAAAAGATTCGCTTGGTCAAGCAGAAAAATCTTCCCCTAAGAGCACTTTGGACACTAAGCGTGATCGTCGCTATAGCTACCTTATGATGATCGCCCATTTATGCGATGACCTTAATCAAGGTGCCTTAGTTGCAGTAATTCCCTTTTTGGTACTGCATAACGGTTATTCCTATGCTGAAGTTACTGCCCTTCTTCTTGCTTCTAATGCTGCATCGGCCATCATTCAACCTCTCTTTGGTTGGCTTGGCGACAAGAAGCCACGCCCCTGGCTTATGGCGCTCGGCATTTTCCTTGCCGGTATTGGCATGGCAGGAGTAGGCGTACTACCAAGCTATCCTTTGATTATGGCATCGGCTATGTTAAGTGGAATCGGTGTTGCAATGTTCCATCCCGAAGGAGGTCGTTTGGGCAACCTCACAGCAGGAGAACAAAAAGGCAAAGGAATGAGCATATTTGCCGTAGGAGGAAAGCTTGGCTTCACGTTTGGTCCCTTAGTTGCAACCGCGTCTATTACGGCATGGGGATTACCAGGAACACTTATCTTTATTATTCCTTCTACCCTCTGCGCTATCGTTTTACTCTCGCAAAACAGCGTTTTGCTCAGCTACAGTAGCCCCGATAAGAAAGCACAAACAGAAGACGACTATAAGGACAATTGGGTTGGATTCGGATTCGTCATGGGTGCAATTTCTTGTCGCTCCATAATGTATTATGCCTTTTTATCCTTTATTCCTTTGTTTTTGGTATACAACTTAGGCCAAGAAGAAGCTTTTGCCTCATCGGTTATCTCCCTTTTTGCACTAGTTTGCGCCGTTGGAACTATCGCATCTGGCTGGGCAGGACAAATACTGGGAGCAAAGAAACTCATCATTGTTTCCTATGCCTGCGTCGCTCTTGAAGTGATTATTTTCGCCTTCAACGGATCGCTTGTCGTGGCGCTTATCCTCGTTGCAGCACTCGCTCTTACCTGCGATATCTCCTATCCTTCGGCCGTTGCCATGGGACAGAGCTTCGTGCCTCATCATCTAGGAATGGCATCGGGTTTGTCGTTTGGAGTGATGGTCTGCATTGGCGGATTGATGACACCAGTATTTGGTCTTATCGGCGACTATTTTGGATTACAAGTTGTCATGCTCTGCGTTACTGCAATCGCCCTTATCGGCATCATCATCACGCTTTTCATCCCCAAGCAAAGGCCTATGCGTTAATAGACCTTCGCGCTCAAAAATCCCCGCGCCCGTAAGCACTGCCTCGTATCAGTAAACACCGTCTAGGATCAGTAAACACTGCCCCACATCGGTAAAAATCGCCCAGGATCAGTGAACAATTCCCTAGGTCAACAAACAATTCCTAGGTCCCCAAGATCAGCAAATACTACCCAAGATCAGCAAATACTACCCAGGATCAGCAAATACTACCTAGGAATTGTTTGAAGCGTTCGAGCTTGAACCAGAAGCTCCGCCAGAATTAGATCCTGAACCCGACGATCCTGAATCGGAGGTGTTCGAACCACTATTTGTTTGATCGTTGTTCGTCTGCCCAGTATTGCTTCCCGATCCGGATCCGCTATTTGATCCCGAATTATCAGTGTTTCCCGATCCACCAGAGGTGCTGCCCGAGCCTGATCCCGTTGAGGTGCCCGAATTATTCGTGGTGTTTTGATTATCTGCATTCCCTGAATTTTGTGTTGAGTCGTCCTCGGAAGACGAGGAACCCGATGAAGAAGCAGAAGAATTATTCTCTTCCTTTTGACCAGAAGTTGTATTTTGCGCCTCATTGGAGTGCGTTGTATGTTCTTGCGCTGTTATCGAAGGCAAAATAGGATCCGTCTTGGTTCCAATACCTTGTCCTTGGGTCGCGAAGGTAATAACCGCGGCGCAGACAACGATTGCGACCAGAGAAGATACCACAGAAACTACTAAAACGTTACGCTGAACTCGAGCTTTATGGCCTCTTCTCTCATGAGCGCGCTTAAGTGCTGGATCTTCTCCTTGCGCATGAAAGCTTGCATAGCGAATATCATTTGCGTTCATCTCACGCGTTGCATCTGAAACAGCAGGAATAGCGTGTGTACCCTCATGCGATGCGATACTGCGAGTTTCTTGAGTGTTTTCCTCTTCACTCTGCCCACCCTTTACCTGTTCGCTTCCAAGCAGAGTTGTAGAACTTGCATCGCGCAATTTGTCCGCAGAGGCAGAAAGTGCCTTTTTGTACACCTGAGAAGATACCGCCGATATTACCGAGCCAATAGCAGCACCAATGAGTGATCCCGCAACGCCAATAACAGACGAGAGAAAAAATACCGTGGCAGCCGCTAATGCGCCAGCAATAACCTGAGCGATTGACAAATCATCAAAAAGGCCACGTAAAAATCCCTGGGGTTTTGGCGCACGAGGACTAGGCGTTAATGACTCCGGCCTTTCTTTAACCTCAGGTGACGCATCAACGTTGAGCGCTGAAAGCGTCACCTGATCAGGAGAAATTTGGATAGTAGCGTTTTCGGTAGAAAGATTAGTTTGCTTGTTTTGATTGGTTTGCGTTGTATGTTTTTTAGTGTCTGTCACCAAAGTGCCCCCTTTGCTCTACCAAGCTAACAAGCACGTAAGAATTCTTAAAGAGCATCCACTTACTCTTCACTCATTCTTTATCTCTTTGTCACGGAAACACAACTAAAAAAGCATGACTGCCCGCACATTTTTTTCAACGGCAGAACAACGATCTTGCAGGGAAGAGCTAAAAGAGCATAATCGCTACTGCGCTCATGGCAATAATACCCGCAACAACGGTAATCACATTTGCCAGGCCAGCAAGACCTTCGTCTCCCTTAAGCCACATGGTAAACACCGGGCCCAAGCCTGCAGCGGGCGCCCACAGCATGGCAGCAACCACCAAGCGAGTCTCATAGTCAAACGGCAACAGCATGAACACTGCAACACAAAGTATGCCCGCTATTATGAAACGACAAACGATAATACGAACCAGCTGCCCGATCTTGCTTTGATCAATAGAAAAATTGACCATAAGACCCAACAACAGCATCGCCAAGAAAGAGTTTGCCTGGGCAATCGGTTCGATAAACGTAACGATCTGCTGCGGAATAGTTACATTAGCTATGGCAAGTATCACAAGCAGCGCATACAAATCAAAGGGAATCGACTTAATGAGACGCTTAAGAGCTAAAAGTATCCTTCCAAAAAGTGAAGTTCCCTTTTCCACTAAGGCGCTGGTAAAGGGATAAACACCGCCGTTGATCATAAGAGAATTTCCCGCATCGAACAGACATATCGCGACAATGGTGTGCGGCGGAAAGAGTGTCATAGCAAAGGGCAACACGAAATTGCCAATATTATAGCCAGAAATATTACACATCATGAAAACTTTGCTATCACGATCTTCACGCCAGGTAATAAGCATAGCTACAAACCAAGGGATAAAGCAGCACACAAACCCCACAGCCACAATCAAAATAAGTGACGGATTAAATTCCGAGGTCACAAATGCATAAAAAATAGCGCAAGAGACGGTGATATTAAACACGATCTTAGACAGTACATCCACAAACACATGAGGGACAGAGATAACACGAGGCATCACCACCCCTAAGATGATGATGGTCGTCAAAGATGCTACTGTTAAAAGCGCGTTTTCCATAGTTGAAATGATACCGCTTCATGAACCTGTTCAATTACTTCAAATTAGCATATGAACTATTTCAAACTAAACAACTGTTGAACGTTGTTCTTAATAACCCCAGCTAGGTATGCTTGTTCTTGACCTCGCACGTCAGCCAAGAGGCAAAGCGTCTTGTACAATTCGTCTTGATTTTGTTTGAAGGTATAAGAAACGCTTGGAATTTCACTTCCGCAAACAGTAACTTCAGGCGCATCAGTTTCGAGGAGAATGCGCTTTTCGGGAAGAACTTTTGCGTATTCTTTTCCGCGTTTGGAAATAAGCATGCGCCTACTTACCGAAAAGTAATACCCTTCCTTGATTGCTTGTGTGAGTTGTTGCGAAGACCCAGAAAACCAATGAAAAATAACAGCGCAGTTTTCAAGTACGCCACTTCGAGCACAAAGACACTCAAGTTCAGGATATGCCTGGACGCAATGAAGCGACAGCACAACGCCCCCTCGAGCTTTGCATCGATTGAGAATATGGCTAAAAGCCCTCAGCTGATTTTCCTTGGTGTGAATATGCCGTTTTGCAAAATCAAGACCAATCTCTCCTATGTGTGGTGCCAAGGAAAAACACTCATCGAATTCATCAAGCATCGAAATCAACGCCCTGCTTTCCTCGGGAACCCACCAAGGATGAATACCAAGGCCCCTTTGCAAAAAGCAGGAAGCGTCATCTTGCTGACTTTCTAAGGCATGCGCAAGGCTTCTGTACTCATGAGGAGTCACACTCACAGCAAATACCTGCGCCTGTGCTGCTTGCGCATCATGGACAAAACCAGAAGGATCCTTCATGAACCCCACATGGCAGTGCATATCATCAAGGGAAGCTTCAAACTTTGACATTTTCACTCCTTCCTTGCCTGTTTTTATCCTAACTCACCACGAAAGTCGTTTGATCGGTTTCAAGAAAAGAAAAGCCAGCTGATATTCTTCAGCTGGCTTACCATTACGTTTTCTGACTCTCGTACTAAGGCATTATCTCTCTCAAATGTCTCGCCAAGATGCCCTATGCATTCTTTTCAGGAACCACAATAGTGGGAACCTCAAGACGAGAAAGAACGCCAAAGGTTACCGATCCGAACAGAGCGCGGCTTACCCGAGAACGTGCGTGCGTACCCAGCAAAAGCATGCGCTTGCCTTCACTGTATTCCATGACTACTTGCGTCGGAGAAGAACCTTCTACTGCACGACCAGTCACTTCAAGAGTAGGATGTGCTTCTTTAATCTGAGCAATAAGGGTATCGAGTTTGCGCTGGAACATTTCACCAACAGGCTGAAGGCCTCCACCCATTACTTCAGCAGTGCGAGAAATAAGTGTAGGAATACCCCATGCCGAAACAAGCTCTAAAGGCTCGCCAAAAGCAAGTGCCATAGTAACGCCCAACACCACTGCATCATTGCTAGCGTCATCAGGGCCTACGCCTACTACAATTCCTTTTGCAGAACGGTTTGTTGAGTAGTCAGAAGGAATTACGGCCGTTGCAACACTTGCCGCAGAAGCTACTCGCAAGCCCTTAGCGCCAAAGACCTTTTCGCCTACCGTTTTGTTGTGGTGCGAACCAAGTACGACGATGTCGTACTCATCAGCAGCCGCAATAAGAGCCTCAACGACATCACCCTTGCCTACCTTTACCTGTACAGAAAGGTTTGGGTATGTTTTAGCGAGATGCTCCTTGGCTGTTCCCAATACTGAATCGACTGCACTCTTAAGAATTGTTTCATCAGAACCAGCAAGACGAGCTGATCCCGGATCGATAATAGCAAGCAGGGTAAGCTGAGTGCCCTCTTCTCTGTCTGCTAAGGCAGCAGCCCATTCCAACGCACACTGGCTACGTTCGCTGCCATCAATACCAACAAGAATATTTTTCATGGTATTCAGT
>USIG01000004.1 GCA_900554685.1 uncultured Cryptobacterium sp. | reverse complement strand
GAAGTAAAAAGCACTGCAAGATAGTTCGATCCACCAACAGAAACGCAACCAACGATCACCATCGCAACTAAAACAACAGGGACCATACGAGGAGGTAAGTTTCGGTTAATGCGAGTTCCTTGCTGCATTCTACGTGATGATTTCTTTGAAGCGTGCCTTGTTTGTTTAGCTTCGTTTTCTGCTTTTGTCTCATCGCTATAAGAGCTCTCAGCCACCTTGGAAGAAAGCTTTGGATCAACGTAGGGAGTAAGACCCATGTCTTCTGGTCTATTTCTCAGCAACAGATATAAGGCGACTGCATCAAATAAAGCAAGAGCACCTTCGGCAACAAATGCCGACGAAAGCGAAAATGCACTTTCAAGCGCTACAACCACAGGAGGCACCACAACCGCTGCAACACCCGATCCTACCGCTGCAATACCAGCCGCGGTAGCAACATGATCTTTAAACCAACGACCGATAAGCATCGTTGATGCCACCATGCCGCCTAAACCATAGCCTAAACCAGTAAAAATCGAGCCCACGCAAAGCCCTATAAAATTCGAAGTATTCAACGCATAGATCACAAATCCCGTTCCTATGCAAAACGACGCGAGAGCAACTCCTTTACGGCAATCAAGTTTTTCATAGTAACGAGCGACAAAAAACATCGCCACCACTGAAATAAACGTACGAATAGAAATAACAATTGAGCCACCCGAATGGCCTACCCCGGGAAGTTCAACAAGATAAGGTTGGTATACCGAAAACGAAGTTGAGGCCAAACCAACATTTGTAAAAAGCAGTAAGAAGCAACATGCGCATATCACTTTTTCATAATGTTGCTTGAGTTTTTGAATCATGTTCACCACATCACAACAAATAACAACACCTATAGCAAAAAATATGCGACAGGAAACGAGGTCCTGCCGCATAAAACGATTGTTATAGGGTTATGTATCACACTGGGCCTGCTTTACTCTTTAGTGAGTATAGCGCCTTTACCCTGTAGTTTAGCTATGAAACAAGGTTTTTACTATTGCCTGCTATATAAGAAGCAATGTTATCAGCAACGATAACCGCACGCTTTTGCATAGCCTCATGAGAAGCAAAAGCCACATGAGGAGTCACGATTGTGTTTTTCGCATTCAAAAGAGGATGATCTGAAGGGAACGGTGGTTCCATCTCCAACACATCAATACCTGCCCCTGCGATACGTCCTTCATTGAGCGCATCTGCCAAGGCCTGAGAATCTACAATGGGGCCTCGCGCACAATTGATCAAAACGCTTGTCGGCTTCATTTTGGCAATCTGTTCTGCGCCAATCAGACCGGTTGTTTCAGGGGTTTGAGGAACATGTAGGCTTATCACATCGCACGTTGTGAGCAGTTCGTCTAAATTAACGAACGTTACCCCTTCAATTTCTTTACGTGTACGAGAATAAGCAACCACTTCACAGCCAAATGCCCGTGCAATACGCATGACGCGACTGCCAATTGCACCTGCACCAATCACGCCAAATCGCTTACCTTCCAATTCGGGACCAACCAGTCCTTCCTTGGTACCACCAGAGCGAACTTGCGAATTAAGAATTGAAATATTGCGATAGACATCAAGCAAAAGCCCAAATACCAAATCAGCCACCGCAACCGTTGAATAACCAGCACAGTTTGAAACCTGAATGCCCTTCTCGCGACAATATGCCATATCAACATGATCGTAGCCCGTAAATGCTACGCACACATACGCAAGATTGGGATTTTCTTTCATTACTGAAGCAGGATAGGCAATATTTGAAAGAACAACTATATCCGCATCGGCACTGCGCTCGATAAGCGTTGCCTCGTCGGTCTTGCGATCCGGATAGGTAATAAGCTCTACCTCGACATCTCCCACCGCATTCAAAATAAGACTACGGAGGTCATCGTCAGGAATTCCGAGCGGTTCCAAAACGGCAATTTTCATAATGCTCCTTCCATGCATGCAGCCCGTATAGATACTGCTTCTAAGCATAGTAAAGGAGCACCTCTCCAAATTGCCGTAGGCTTCGGCGAGCGTGCTCCTTTAAGCTTAGTTCTTGTTATTGTTTTGGGAAGAGCCACTACCTTCTTGGGTGTGTGCCGACTCAGGCTGCGTTGGTTCAGGCGGCACTGGGGTTGGCTGAGCTGGCTCAGACTGAGGTGCAGGCGTTGGAGCTTGCTGGGGCGCTGGTTGCACCGGTCCAGGTTGGGGCGCTGGTTGCACCGGTCCAGGTTGAGGTGCTGGTGTTGGTTGTTGGGGCGCGGGCTGACCTGGCCGCTGTGCTACCGGCTGGCCTGGTTGCTGAGGTGCAGGTGCTGGCTGCTGGGGCATCGGTTGCTGGGGCATCGGCTGACCAGCTTGCTGCTGCCCTGGCTGTTGCTGCGAAGGAGACATGCCTTGTTGGCCATAGGGACTCTGGCCATAGCCACCGGCCTGTGGCATTCCACCCTGATACATTCCGCCCTGATACGTTCCACCTGGTCCGGAATATCCTCCCTGAACAGAGGTAGCAAAGCTTTTTCGTATACGGCTGTTAAGCCACGCAGCAATAATGAAGCATACGCACGTAATAATTGAAAAGACTAAAGCAGTGCATACTGCAGCAGCTATCGTCCAACCAAAAGCACGGCCCAGCTTTTCAGGAGCATCAATAGCTCGAAGGGACATAATACTTGCCACTACGCCGACTACATGCAAAAGCAAATAGCCTACCGCCATTGCAATCAAAACATTAAATCCCAGCGTTGCAGCTTCAAGAATCTGCTGCTCATTCATTGAAGAAAAGTCATACGTTGTTGCCGGGGTGTTCCCGTCAAAAGCAGCTGACCCTGAAGAACTTGATTGCAATTCCTGCACAAGCAAGTCAGAAAACGTCGGATCAGAAACCATAGACGACACCGATATCATCATCGCCAAAAAGGCACCGCCCACCAATGCTCCTAAAATAGAGAACACCAGTGTTGCGATAGATATTCCTCGCAGTATTCGTATATCTGAATTCACAAAAGCCCCTTTCGCAGGTCTTCCTCAACTCAAGAAAAGGCTCAACACCCCTCTTGTCCGTCTTATGTAAAGACACCTTAAACTAAGGGTGTCTTGATTTTCGTAACATATCCCATGCCATCCATACAAAGAGCAAGAACGCTGAAACATACTCAATAAAAGAAAGCACCGGAAGTCCGAATACCCGCGGCATATCAACCGAAATAATCAGGCTTCCACTTACGAGTAACCCTGCAATCACTAAACTCATTGCAAGCCTGTTTGCAATGCGACTCACCTTTCGCAATGGTTCAGTCGAGCCAAGCATTTCCATATTAACTTTCAGCTGGCCACGAGAAAGCATCCGAAACGTTTCTCCTGAATATTCTGCCGCTTTCATCAAGCTTTTAGCAGAGGTATCCAATGAAATAAGAGCAGATTTAAGACGCTGCTCGAATTCCTCTTGAGAGTTTTTAGAGCGAATGATATGGCCGTTGATGATATCAATCATGTTGGTGTTAGCCAAACATTCCATCAGCGACCCTTCCATCGTAACGATCCCTCGTGAAACAGCGGTAACTGACGCAGGCAACGTTACTTTACACTGGCGGGTAAGCGCCATAATATCGCTGAGCAGCGCACCTACATCTATATCGACAACGTTGGTTGCACAATAACTTTTCAATACATTGTCCAGCTCTGCTAGCAATCGCGCGTGGTCGATAGCAGCTAAATCGTGCTCAACCGAAAAGGAAATGAGAGCATCTTTAAGATCGCTGGCATTTTGGGAACCAACCGCCTCAATTATCTTGCTAAACCCTAAACGCTCCCGAGGAGAAAGCCTGCCCATGATACCCAAATCGAGATAAACCACTTTTCCCTCATGGACAAACAAATTACCCGGATGCGGATCGGCATGGAAAAAGCCATGCTCAAGAATCTGAGTGGCGTAATTATCCATGACTTTTAGGCCAATCTCATCAAGGTCATAGCCGTATTCTTTGAGCTTTTCCGTGTCGCGGATAGAAATTCCCTCGACATACTCCATTACCAAAACCGACTCTGTGCAGTATTCCATATAGGGTTTAGGACATGAAATGAACACCACATCTTTATTGAGCTCGGCAAATTCTTGGAGATTGTTCGCCTCTTTTATAAAGTCCGTTTCCTCCAGAAAGGTAGCCCATAATTCTTCGACCACATCACGTAAGTCAAGCATCTGGGTATCTTTCATAAAGCGGGATATATGCTTTGCAACCGAGCGCATCACATCGATATCTTGTGCCATAACAGCCCGAACGCCTGGTCGTTGCACCTTAACTGCAACTATATCTCCATTGCTAAGCTCCGCCTTATGCACTTGAGCAAGCGAAGCACTTCCTAAAGGCTTCGGATCAATGGAGCGGAAGATGTCCTGGAATTTCGCGCCGTAGACATCTTTAAGCGTCGCAAGCGTATCTTCAAACGGCATCGGATCGCAATCCATCTGAAGATCGGCAAGCGCATCACAATATGCTGCTGGCAAGATTTCTGATCGCAAGGAAAGCATCTGTCCGATTTTTATAAAGCTTGGCCCTAAATCAACCAAAAAACTGCGCAGCTGAATAGGGCTTAGGCCTTCATAGACATGATGCTTGCGCATAAGAGTAATAATTTCGCGCAAACGGCGCATGCGAGTTTTACGACTTAAGCCGAATTTTTGATCGGGATCAACATCCGCCCCGTCTCGAAACATGTATTTAAGAAGCGAATTCTCAGCCATATGTTCCTACGTATAGTTGTTGCTCTTATTCAGCGCTCTTATTCAGCTACTTTATCGTCTTTGGGAGCTTCTTTTTCTTCTTCGTCTACCACTTCTGGCTCGGATGCAACCTTTGATTCGGCAACAAGACGCGCAACCGTTGCTGCGAATTCATCGCGTTCTTCAGGTGACATAGTTTTAAGCGTCTGAGCAAGTGCATCTTCGCGTACTTTCGAAAGGGTCTGCGAAGCTTTATGCTGCAATTCTTGATTGATATCTTTTCCTTGCTCAACCGTAAGATTTCCTTTTTCAATAAGGGTATCTACGACTTCTTTTGCCTTTTCTCCCGTAAGAGCTAAAGCACCTACGCCTGCAAGAAAAATATCCTTGAAGCCTTCTTCGATAGTTTTTGCCATAACGTCCCCTCCGTTCTAGCAGAGTAATACCTGATCTAATTATACGGGTTTCTCCACATATCAAAGGTTACTGCTAATTAACTGTTTAAATTGAACACTGTGTTTAGTAAAATGATCATCGTTAATTAAACAGACCGTCTAATTTTAAGCAGAAAGTCAGTGTATACTCGTGCCGCAAACGACTCATTCTCCTTCTCATACTACCACCTCATCAGATGCTCTCCTCGTTGGCATTGATGTAGGTTCCACCACCGGAAAAATTGCCGTATTCGATCCTAATACCCAAGAGGTTTTATTCCGCCGTTATCTGCGCCATCACGCCCGGCAAGTCGAATGCGTAAAAAACCTTTTTCTTGAAGTAAAAGAAGCGTTTCCCCACACCTCCTTGCGGGCCGCTTTCTGCGGTTCTGGTGGTGCAGCTCTCGCATCTGCCCTCGATTTACCCTACGTACAAGAAGTCGTAGCAAATGCTCTGGCAGTAAGCAGGTTTTACCCTACCGCCCGCACCGCTATTGAGCTTGGCGGACAAGATGCCAAGATGGTATTTTTCGAGTACGACACCACTCAGGAGCGCTTAAATGTTGCCGATATGCGCATGAACGGAAGCTGCGCAGGCGGAACGGGCGCCTTCATTGATGAAATAGCAACACTTCTTAAGGTACCTACTGAAAAGTTCAACGACCTTGCTGCTCAGGGAACTTCTGTTCACACCATCTCCGGTCGCTGTGGAGTATATGCAAAAACCGACATCCAGCCCCTGCTTAACCAAGGGGTATCGCGCGAAGACATTGCCCTTTCTTCTTTCCACGCCATCGCTAAACAAACCATTGGTGGACTTGCTCAGGGTTTGGACATTGTGGCTCCCGTGGTATTCGAAGGAGGACCCCTTACCTTTAATCCTCGCCTTATTAAGGTCTTTGCAGAGCGCCTCGATTTAGGCCGAGAAGACATCATTATCCCCGAGCATCCTGAAACCATCGTTGCCGTAGGAGCAGCGCTTTCTCTCACTGATCTTTTCTGCGACACTCCCGCGCAGCTTAACCTTGAAAACGCCATCCAAACTCTTGAAACCAAGAAAATCATCGTCATCGATGGCGCAAGTACCACCTGCTCGGTGGGAGATTCCTGCGAACAGGAAACTCATACACAAGGTCTAACGTTACCTCTTTTCGAATCTAAAGAAGAAAAGAAGCGCTTCGTTGAGCACCATCCCCTCGGGCAGAACACCTCCCTCGAAACGCTGCAGCAAGCACATGCCCTTCCCGAAACGCTTTCGGTCTATCTGGGCATCGATTCGGGATCTACTACCACCAAACTGGTGTTACTCGATAAAAAGGGAAACCTTGTTGATTCGTTTTATGCACCCAATGAAGGAGAGCCCCTCAAGGTAGCACAAAAAGCCCTGATCGAGCTTCATGACCGCTATGAAGAAGCCGGCTGCAAGCTTGAAGTTATTGGAGTGGGTACCACTGGTTACGGCGAGCTTATGTTTGCACAAGCGCTCAACGCCGACACGCACACAGTAGAAACCGTTGCACACGCACATGCAGCGCAGCGCTATGTTCCTGATGTGACGTTCATTCTTGATATCGGCGGACAGGATATGAAAGCTCTCTGGATAGATGAGGGCATTATTACCAATGTCGTTGTGAATGAAGCCTGTTCGAGCGGATGCGGATCCTTCCTGGAAAACTTCGCTTCAACCCTTGGTATCGCCACCCAAGATATTGCTCAGGCGGCATTTCGTTCTGAATCCCCCGCAGCATTAGGAAGTCGCTGTACGGTATTTATGAATTCCAGCATTGTAACCGAGCAAAAAAACGGCAAGACACCTGATGACATTATGGCTGGTCTCTGCAGATCAATCATAGAAAACGTCTTTACCAAGGTTATCCGCGTCTCAAACCTTCAAAGCCTTGGAGATCGAATCGTTGTCCAAGGTGGCACCTTCCTAAACGATGCTGTATTACGCGCTTTCGAACAGTACGTTGGCCACGAAGTGGTACGTGCACCCTACCCTGGTCTTATGGGCGCTATCGGTGCTGCGCTTATTGCGCAGGAACAAACCCAAGGAAAGAAGAGCACCTTTATTGGGTGGGACGCTGTCAAAACCTTTACCTACACCCAGGAAACAAACCTCATTTGTCCTTTCTGCGCCAACCGCTGCAATCGAACTCGTATTACTTTTTCAAATGGGTCTTCTTGGATCACGGGGAACCGTTGCCCACGCGGTGAGGTAGTTGGCGATCCTAAAGATGCCTCTGTTCGTGATGCAGTCCGCGCCGCAAAACAAGCCATGGATAGCGTTCCTAATCTGTATACCGAACGCGAAGAGCTTCTTTTCAAAGATTGGCCCTATACCACCGTTGTACCTGATCAAAATATTACTATTGGATTGCCTCGCGTGCTGTTCTACTGGGATTCCATGCCGTTTTGGAAGACTCTTCTCAAAGCACTTGGATTCAAGGTCAAACTCTCCCACTTGAGCACTCGTGCAATTTATGAAGATGGCCTTCAGGCGGTAGCCTCCGATACCGTCTGTTTCCCCGCAAAACTGGTACATGGACATCTTCGTGATTTACATAACCAGGGTGTTGACCGCATCTTTATGCCTATCGTTACCACCGTTCCTTCGGAAAACACTGCCGACACCAGCCAATCTATGTGCGCTGTTGTAAAAGGCTACCCTTTGGTAATTAAGAATTCCGATAATCCCGAACGTCGCTGGAATATACCTTTTGACAGTCCGCTCTTCCACTGGTTTACCGACAAAGACCGAGTACGCCAACTTACTACCTACTTCCACGACACGTTCGGTATCCCCGAAAAAGCAACTGAGGAAGCCCTCAAACAAGCGGATGCGGCGCAGAATTCCTTCCATGAAGCACTCCAAAAACGTGGAGCAGAAGTGCTCGCGCAAGTTCGAGAAGAAGGACGTTACGCCATAGTATTAGCAGGACGTCCCTACCATAATGACACCCTGGTAAACCATGAGCTACCCAGCTTCTTTACCGACTTGGGCATCCCTGTTATTACCGCCGATTCAGTTCCCGGTATCACTGAGGTCAATCTTGACAACAGCTTGATTGATATCGTCAACAACTTCCATGCCCGCATGCTTTCATCTGCGGTTATTGCAGCACAAAGCCCTCATATGGAATACGTTCAGATCGTCAGCTTTGGTTGTGGACACGACGCTTACCTCTCGGATGAGATCATTCGACTGATGAAAGAAGTAGGACCTAAGACTCCTCTTGTCTTAAAGGTAGACGAAAGCGACATCCGCGGTCCTCTTGGTATTCGCACTCGTTCGTTCGTGGAGACCATTGAACGACGCCGCGCACAGGAGCAGGCACAGAAACAAGCTCAAGAACAAGCCCAAACACAAGCCTCTGAGCGCTCAGAGCAACCTTGCGCCCTTGCCTGCAGCGGAAAATGTATTGACTGCGCGGCAGAGCAAGCACTTGATGAACAGCTTGCCCGTGAAACGGGAGCAAAGCTTAGCGATCCATACCCACAAAAATTCGATAAAGTTGCCGCAGAAGAATACACGGTGCTGGTTCCTAACACCTCCCATGCGTTTAGTCGCGTTATGTCGGCTGTTTTTGCAAAGCAGGGACTTCATACCGTATCGCTTCCCATTGGTCGAGAACGCGCAATTTACCTGGGCAAAAAGTATGTCCATAACGATATTTGCTTCCCCGCTCAAATAGTAATTGGAGAAGCCCTTGAGGCTCTTGAATCCGGTAAATACGACTTAGATCATGTTGCGGTTGCAACTGGCAAGTATATTGGCGACTGCCGCCTAACCCACTATGCCGCCCTTTTGAGAAAAGCACTTGATGATGCAGGCTATACACAAGTTCCTATTATCACGAACGATGATGTAGACTTCCACAACATTCATCCCGGTTTTAAGCTCAGCCTTACCTCTGCGATTCGCACCGCATTCACCCTGCCTATGATAGATGCACTCGAAGAGCTGCTTCGCAAGATGCGCCCCTATGAACTGGAAGAAGGAAGTGCAAACAAGGCTTTCGATGAAGCTCTTGACTGCCTGATAGAGGGTATTGATGCCGGTGGCGTACATGGAGCAAAGAAGGCATTTGCGCGCTCAATTGAAATAATGAAGCGCGTTCCCTATGACCGAAGCAACCCTCGCCCCACCGTACTTATCGTGGGTGAATACCTCTTAAACTTCCATCCCGGCGCCAACCACGATATCGAAGACTACCTGGAAAAGAACGGTCTTGAAGTGATTGAAGCACGCATGACCGATGTTATTCGTAAAACGTATTTTTATCAGGATTCCCAGGTTAAGGAATATAAAGTAGATAGGCCTTTCGCCAACAAGGCAACCTATGCTATCGATAATCGAGTGTTCGATATAGCTCACGAGGTAACCGATCGCATTGCTAAGGCTCATCCGCTCTACACTCCGCCTTGTCGTATGCCCGATTTGGTGCAAGCAAGCGATCCTATCATCCACCATACCTTTGATGCCGGCGAAGGCGTGTTAATCCCCGCCGAAATCCTGCATCACGCCAAGCACGGTTGCCGAGCTTTTGTAATCTTGCAACCCTTCGGCTGCTTACCAAACCATGTGGTAGGACGCGGAATTGCAAAGCGCTTGAAGGAGATGTATCCCGATGCTCAAATCTTGCCTTTGGACTTTGATCCCGATGTAAGTTTCGCCAACATTGAGAATCGGTTACAGATGCTCATTATGAACGCGCGCGCAGCGCATTCGGAATAACATAAGTAAAACTCTTTATATGGTGCAGGAGACCTCCCTATGGCACGACCAAGAAAAGACCAGGGCGATTGCGCTGAACAACGCATCAAACATGCTTTTTGGGTATTGCTCGAACAAAACGATTTAAAAGATATTACGGTAAGTATGATCACTTCAGAAGCGAATTGTAACCGTGGCACCTTTTATTACCACTACAATTCGCTTGAGGAGCTCATTGACGCAGTCATCAACGATGAACTGTTCATCAACAGCAGCGTACCCCGCGCCTTGTTCTATCTGCTCTGCAAGAAATCAAACCCCTTTGAACAGGAAAAGTTCGCCCTTCACATAAGGCGTTTCGGCCTGATGATGAACCGCGGCGGACAGGAAGGCATCGACACAAAAGTTAAAGCCGCCGTCGTTGATATATGGGAACATCTTTTATGTAGCGATGAAGAGCAGCTCACGATAGAAACACGCTTGATCATTGAATACACCATGAGCGGTTTAATTGGCCTTATTTCTTATCTCTACCGCGAAGGACTTCTTGATCGGCCTGATATACCCGAAGAAATGGTGCTGAGCTTCAAAACGAATTCTCAATGTTTGGTTGCAAACATCAGTAAAGCACAAAACATTCCTTTGCCTCATCTCGAAAAGCTTATCTGCGACCAGATGCGCTCTGTTCAAAACGAAACATGCCAAAACTGCTCAAGAGTGCTTCTTGGTTAAATTAGGCGCAAGCGTCAGCGCGGCATCTCTTTAAAACAGCCTTTTTCAAACTAAAGAGCTGTCTGGCTTAAGTTGACCGAATAAGGCACTGCCTCTTCTAAAACGCAAAACGTTTTTGTGCCGACCACTGCTCAATAGTCTCAAGAACTTTTCTCTCTTCTTCTCCAAGCGCCTTTTTCGCCTGAGAGAAAAGAAGGTCTTTCCATTCAGGCAAAGACAGTCCCGCAATACAAGCCTGCAAGCCGCGCTTTCTCATAGCGCAGGCGGATTCATCGGTATAGGTGTCACTCAGCGGCCATCGACCACCAACAACTCCAAAAGCATCTTCAATGCAAGCAAGAGAGTGTTCTGAATAGAAAATTCCTTTGATAAGCGCTGCATAACCAGCCATCACTGAGGCGGGCAGGGCATCCGCAGGACGAATTTCAACAAAATGCTTCAAACGCACATCGGGCCAAACCATCGAAAGAAGATGCTCTATATCATCACGCGTCATAGGCGCATCTGCATAGGCTTCTGCTGCCGTCATACCCTTAACACTGCGCAGCGTAGGACCTTGAGGATCATCAGAAGAAGGACGGGTAACAAAAATAGGACAGATACTACAAAGCCAGTCGGCATACTGTTCAAACCCAAAGCCCTGCTCAAACAAACCAGGAATTTGCCCGCAGCGTTCATTGTCAACATCACGCCACATCATAAGACGAGACAAAGGTTTTTCTGGCTCAACCCCCTCAAAGCGCACCACGTTATCACTGAGTGCAGCAAGCAGAGGGACAAGTGCCTGAGCAACGCGCATTTTACGTATGGCATCGGCTTCATCTTTATAGTCAATCGAAACCTGAGTCGACGCAGAAGCACGCATCATCCGTTCTCCATGAGTGCCGATCGAGGAAAAGTATTCATCCATAAAGTGATAACGCTTTTTAGGAATCAAAGAGAGGTTCCGCGCTTTTTCCGTTGGATGATAGCCCAGGGTTACCAATTGGGCATTATGCTGTTCTACAAAAGAATCGACGTGACCGCGAAACTGCGAATATACCCTTGAAATATCCGCGATCGAGCAATAGGGAGCGATGCTTATTTCTAATTGAGCAGCAGGTTCTAAAGTTAAAGAGGCCTCGCTGTTTGCCAGACCGATAAGATCTCCTTCGAGGCCTCTTGTTTCGTGTGGATAAAATGCTTTCAAATACTCGAGGATATCGCGGACGCCGAAGGCACCTTGCTTCCCTTCATAAGGGATAGCCCTTTGCGTGGTAGCATCCACAACAAAATGCTCAACTTCCACCCCTAGCTTTTCGCAAGGTTGATCGCCTTTTGCCCCCTGCTCAAAGTAGGTGCAAATCGCCCTACGATTTTCCTCTTCAAAAGACATAAGTCTTTACTCCCTTTCTCCAAGATGAGAGAAGAGATCCGATGAAAGATAGCGCTCTCCCGTATCGGGAAGTACTACCACAATCATTTTGCCTTCATTCTCTGGACGTTGGGCAACTATTTTAGCAGCCGAAAGCGCTGCACCTGAAGAGATACCTGCCAATACTCCTTCTTTTGCGGCAAGCTCTCGCGCAGCATCAAAAGCATCTTCGGTGCGCACCGTAAGCACCTCATCATAGATAGAAGTATCAAGAGTATCGGGCACAAATCCCGCTCCAATACCCTGAATACCATGAGGTCCACTTTCACCCTTTGAGAGAACAGGAGAATCAGCTGGTTCAACAGCAACAATTTTGATGTCGGGGTTTTTGCTCTTTAAATACTTGCCTGCACCCGACAATGTGCCGCCCGTTCCAACACCGGCTACAAGAATATCAACCTTACCTTCCGTTGCCTGCCATATTTCAGGGCCGGTCGTTGCCTCATGCGCAGCAGGATTTGCAGGGTTGGTAAACTGACCAGCAATAAGAGAATTGGGATATTCTTTCGCAAGCTCTTCAGCTTTTGCGATAGCTCCAGCCATACCCTTCGATCCTTCGGTGAGAACAACCTCAGCACCATAAGCGCGCATCAAAATGCGTCGTTCAATGCTCATGGTCTCAGGCATAACGATAATAACTCGATTGCCCCGAGCAGCAGCAAGAGCCGAAAGAGCAATGCCCGTATTGCCAGACGTCGGCTCGATCAGTACCGTTTCGTCGTCGAGTTTTCCTTCTCGCTGAGCTGTTTCAAGCATCGCTTTTGCGATGCGATCCTTCGCTGATCCAGCAGGATTAAATGATTCTAATTTTGCAACCACACGAGCTTTTAGTTGGTGGTTTTTTTCGTAATTGCCAAGCTCCAATAAAGGAGTATTTCCAATAAGATCTGCAATGCTTGAATGAATCATATCGAGCGCCTTTCCTAAAGCGTCTTTAAAGCGTTATCGCTTAAAGCTCTTTCTTATAAAGTTAGGCAATTTTAACTTACTATAGCGTGCTGTTACCTTCTTGCAAAACAAGGTCACATAATTGTTGCCCCCTCGTATACTGAACGGATTATTTCATACGCGAATGGCACCACTTTCTCATATCCACCACGGCGCGTTTACCACCAAAAGCATTGTGAGATATTCGGTTGTTTTTTGATAAAACCGCAGTTGTTTTACGAGAAAAATGTTGTTGCTTTTTATAAAGAACTCTTTTGTTTCGCGTGAGTTGCTCTTTTGTTTAAAGTGTGTAGTTCTTTCGCTTTTTGTTTCTTAGGTATCCCTCACTTTGCACGATTATGTGAATTAACGAATTCAGAATTATTCCTATAGCGTCTTTCCTTACGCGTTAGGAGTAATCCATGTTTTCACTTAACACCACCCCTTTTAAAATCGCAGCAAGTCTGCTCATAGCGCTTCTTGCGCTAGGCCTTGGTATAGGCTTGGTATATCCGCAAAAAACTGCTGCCCGCAGCGTAAATGATTTAGCCATCCTTACCGTTGAAGTAGAGGGTTTTCAAGGTGAACTTCCCACCCTTGTCGAGGGAAGCGATTTTACTCTTGGTCAAGCGGTAAAAGCAGATCCCCGCTTTATGGTTGACAGCCAGGGAAATCAGCCCCTTGCAAGTCTTATCGAAGAAAAGGAGTCCCAAGGTTTTCAACTGGTATGGAAAACTGACCAAGGAAATGATTTTGATTGGTTTTCCACTCCCGTAACCGAAAGCATGACCATTATCGGCAGCTTCGAAAAGGCTGACTACATAGTTCGAGTAAGCTTTAACGACGAAAAGACCCAAGATATTGAAGTATCTGTGCCCAAAGGATCCTCTTTTGAAAAAGCTTACGGAACAATTCCCCAAACCCCCTCAAAACAAGGACACACTTTTATTCGGTGGGTAAATTCCGCCGATAATTCCACCTTCGACTTCTCTTCTCCCGTCGAAGCTTCCACTACTGTTTATGCTCTTTTTTCTATTAGCGAACCTGATCAGGTAGTCACCGTCGACGCTGATTATGATGTGCCCGAAACAGCATCAGGAAGATGCTACATTGGAGCAACGTGGAGTGTTCATCCTGCCCAATTTAGCGTTTCGGGATTTACTGGGGAATTGGAGGGTTGCTCGGGCACCGGATCATGTTCTCTACCCAGCGCTGCTGCCCCTTCTTATACCTGGGCAGACTATAAGGCAACTCTTAAAAGCATTGACGTGAATGCAGGAATTGTTACCTATGATGTCACCATCACTCCACCAGGAGCCGCAAGCCCCGATGGCCCTCGCAATAGTTTGGGATTGATTGGTTACCAGACAGTCTATTTCCAAGCAAAAGTTCAAAAGAACTTTGGCGGATATCTTGAAGTGCATAAGATCTCAGAAAACCCTTCGCTGAGCCAGAATAATGCCACCTATTCACTCGAAGGTGCTCTTTTTGGCGTGTATGACAAAAAGGGAAATCGTGTAGCACAATTGATGACCGACAAAGACGGAAACAGCAACAGAAGCCCCCTTTTGCCAGTCGGGACCTACACCCTCAAAGAAGAACGAGCCCCTGAAGGATTTGCGGTTGCAGCCGATAAATCAGTCCCTATCCATTCTGGTTCGGTTACCCAATCAAGCGTATCGAACATTCCGCAAAGCTGTCTTATTGATCTTGTGCTTCAAAAGATCGATGCCGAAACCAAAGAAGCTTCACCCCTTGGTTCTGCAAGTCTCAAAGATGCTCAGTTCCAGATTTCCTACTATGATCGCTATCTTGCCGTTCCTTATCTTATGGAAAACGCTCTTAACGCAATTGCCCATGGTCAAGACGTTCAATCAAGCCGACTTTCGATTCCTTCCTCATGGGGAAGCCCTCAACGAACGTGGATTTTTAAAACCGACGAAGAAGGAAAGCTTACCTTCTCAAAAGAATACCTTGTTGAAGGCGACGAATTTTACTACGACCACGAAGGATCGATCGCCCTTCCCTTAGGAACTATCGAAATAAAGGAAATAAAAGCCCCTGAGGGATATCTTTGTCTTGAAAAGCCAACCGTCGTTTCTCTTCAGGCACAAGGAGATGAACCCCACATCGAACAATGGCAAAGCTTTACAGCTCCTGAACAGGTAAAGCGAGGAGACTTTTCTTTTACCAAAACAAGAGAGGGATCTATGCAGCGTCTTGCCAATATTCCTTTCCGTATCACTTCAAAAACCACCGGAGAATCGCATGTTTTAATCACTGACGAAAACGGAATGGCAAGCACCGAGTCGTCATGGGCTGCCCATTCGCACAACACCAACCAAGCAACTTCCCCAGAAGATGGAATATGGTTTGGTGCAGATTCTCTTGGTAATACCGCACCGGTAAATGACGACCTCGGAGCCCTGCCTTACGATACCTACACCGTAGAAGAAATGTCCTGTTCGGCAAATGAAGGCATGCTTCTCGTTGCCTTCGAGGTAACTATTTCGCGCGATAAGACAACCCTTGATTTAGGGACTATCGACAACAAACCTTACACACCAGAAATCACCGGAGAGGTAGACAAGCTACAGACGCTCTTTGAATCTAACGGACTTTTCACCTACACCATAGACTATCGATCCACTTCCCCAACCTGGGCAGACGAGTTTACAACAACTGATTCTTTAGTTTGTGCCCAGGAAAACCAGGCACACCTTAAAGCGCTGGCAACCCCCGTAAGCGTTGGTGATTACGATGGGAAAATGAATGTATGGTACCAAACCAACAAAACCGCAAATAACAATGAGCCAGACGATAAAACCACAAGCGAGGGCAAGCCAGACAATAAAAACGCGGACGAGCGTAACGAAGCAAGCAGAAGCAATTCCCCAAACGAAAGCGATAAGACAAGCGAAAGTGAAACCATAGATGAAAACGAAGAAGTAAACGCTTGTTCCACCAATCCCTACAACCCCGATAATCCAAACAATGAGCGTGTGTACAATTTTGATGGCTGGCATCTATGGACTCAGGATCTTTCAACCACAAAGTCCACTCTCCTTTATGTGGACGATCTAAATCTGTCAGAAGGTGAATACATCACCGCACTTGCCTTTGAACATGGCAGGGTTGAAGAGGGTTTTGGAACACTTTCGCAAGATGACAAGCAATGGCAACGTCATGATCGTTATGAAAATAACGACACTCGAAGAGAAGCTCCCGACACCACCCAGTTTGATTCTTGGAACAATCAAACCTGTAATCAGGTGCTGGACTCCTTGGATACGGTAAGCTCAACCTACGCTCCTGCCGTGCTCTTCATGCAAGCAACCACCGAAATGCTTGAAAGTAAAGACATCGAACTATGGAATGATGCCCGTATTGATATATACCGCAACCTTGAGCTTCACGATGAAGATAAAGACTCCGTCGTACAAACAACCACACAGCATCCCATCGATTCAAACGACAATCCGCTCAAGGAGCTTATAGATACCCTCCCGAAAACAGGAGATGTCACCTTTGGCTTATTTATTTTCTTGAGCGCACTTGGAATAGGCAGTATAGGCGCCCTTATCTATTACCGAAAAAATAAAAGGATCTAAGTGCATCAAACAATAAGTAACACCCTACACAACAGAGCAGCTCTGCTTTATAGAAGAAAGTTAGAAAAGATCAGTACGTCTATCCCGTAATACCGCGCTTAACACTACGACGCTTTCTTTTAGGAGGTTCAACCGGCTCACGAAAATCAAGCATGAGCTGCTCTGCCGCTCCACCTTTTTCACTCTCCGTCACTTTTTCAACGTCTTTTATATTCCAAGAAAGCGCCTCTGAGCCATGAAGCTCAAGCATTCTATAGCGCGCATCCTGCAAATTCTGTTTAGACCCCGCTCTGTGGACGCTTTCAAATTCGATCACGCTTGACTGAGGCGCCGCACCCTTTGGAGAAACAATTGTTGCACGATAGAGAGTCATACATCTTCCTTGAAACAAACTTATTCAAAATGCAGTCCTAGAGTACTCCAAAATAACCAAAGAACGGCATCTTTGCGAAAAAACATGAAAGATCACTACGACTTGCTTCTTCTTTGGTTAAAGTCTTTTACGCGCATCATTAAAGCCTCTCCGCAATCACCAACAAAATGGTTTCCCTGTGGATGCTTGTCACATTTGCGCGTGAACGTAAGACAATGACAAACGTTGTTTTTAGATACAGGAGATATATGAGCCCACTTGAATTACTACCCAAGCAGAGCTTTGACAATATCCATACTGTTGGAATCCCCCGAGCACTGCTCTACTATCGTTACCACGTTTTGTGGCAAACCTTTTTCGAATCCTTAGGCTGCACTGTTGTAGTAAGTGATCCATCCGATAGGGCAATGCTCGAACGAGGAGAAGCTCTCTCCATTGATGAATGCTGCCTTGCCTCTAAACTCTATATGGGCCATGTTGAAAGTTTGCTGGATTCTTGCGATGTTCTCTTTGTGCCTAGCATTGATAACCTCGGGCTTCACAAAGGATTTTGCACCAAATTTCAAGCATTACCCGATCTTGTAGCCAATACCTTTCCCTCAAAAAAGATTCGCATCATTTCATGCGAAATAGACAAAGAGGACACCGGTATCTCTGCAGAAGAAGCTTACGTATCCATAGCTACGCAATTCGGCCTGAGTAAAAAACAAGGGAAAGCACTCTATCAACACGCTTGTCACGCTCAGAAAAAGCACGACGAACAGCAGTCGCAAGAGCAGTCAAAAGCGCTCAAGCGCGCAGAAAAACTTCCTGCTGAACAGCGCCCTCTTCGCATCCTGCTTGCAGCTCACCCCTACGTTATTCATGACCCCTACATTGGCGGGCCCATTGTAAGCATGCTTGAAGACCTTGAGGTTTGCACCTTGTTTTCCGATCGCTTTGATCGCAAACTTGCCCTTGAGAAAAGCTACGACTTTTCAGAAACGATGCCATGGATCGTCAATCGTGAAATCATAGGAACACTTTTGAGTTTATATGATCACCTAGACGGCCTTATTTTGGTCAGCGCATTTCCTTGCGGACCCGATTCTATGACCAATGATGCTCTGATCCGCTGCATAAAAGGCAAACCTATTTTGTCTCTTACAGTTGATGCCCAAAGTGGTACCGCCGGATTAGAAACACGAATCGAAAGCTTTATCGACATTTTGCGCTATCAAAAAAGAGGAGGTTATTTAAGCGATGAGCGATAAGAATTCCACAAACCGCATTGCAGAAGTAACCGCTCCCCTCAAACAGCGCGTTACCGATATAAAAGCTCCCATTAACCGCATGGCTGACACGCTCAAGCGCCGTTATTCAGAAGATGCTCCCGCAGGAGTATTCTTAAATCCCGGCAAACCAGAAGCACTTCGTCCCAAAAAGAAAAAGAAGCACAAAAAAGACCGTCATGCCCGTACCAAGGTTGCTTTTCTACGCTATACCTACTACGACATCGCATTTCGCTTCTTTGTTGAAGAGGTCCTTGATGCCGATTATGTAAGCCTGCCCGAAGCAACACGTAAAACCCTTGAACTTGGCACCCTGAACAGTACCGATTATGTATGCGCACCTTTCAAGCATATCCTGGGTGACTACATCGAAGCCCTTGATAGAGGAGCCGATGTCCTTGTGCAGTTCACAGGCCCCTGCCGTCTTGGCTATTATGGCGAACTCCAAGAGTCGATTCTGCGCGATATGGGCTACGAATTTGAAATGCTTAATTTTGCCACTGTCAGCGGAAAGCCCCTGCAAGAATACCTTGCTCTTTGCAAAAAGAAAGTTAATCCCGATCTTTCCATATCTAAGGGCGTAAAAAATTTCTTAGCAGTTTTAAAAATGATTGAGGCGCTCGATAGCTATAACGATCGCTATCTTGAACTTGCCGGATTCGAAAAGGAGCCCGGTTCATTTAAGCGCGCCCAAAAGGATTTCTTTGCCGAAATGAACACCGTAAGTGGCGCCGCGCAGCTTGCTTATGTGTATCGCCGCCATTTGCGCATCCTAGAAGATTTACCAATCGAGAAACCTGTTGATCCTATTCGTGTTGGCCTGATCGGCGAGTTCTTCACCGCCGTAGATCCACGCTCGAATCTCTTCATCGAAGATAAACTCAGTTCAATGGGCGTTTCGCTTGCACGTACTGTAAACCTCACCAATCGCGTCCTTCGCTACAACGAAGAAAACCTTCGTCGGAGCGTTTCAGATTACGTGTCATTTGATATGGGACCCACATCAACCCTCTCGATTGCCGCTGCAAAACAATACGCTGAAGAAGGATTTGATGGCATCATCCATCTCAAATCTTCCGGATGCACTCCCGAAATTGACTGCATGCCTGTGTTGCAACGCTTAAGCAGTGATTACCATATTCCCCTTCTGTTCTTAAGCTACGACTCCCAAACAAGTGATACAGGCTTAGATACTCGCCTCGAAGCGTTTTACGACATGATCGCGATGAGAAAGGCTCGCTAATGACTCCCGCATTTCTTGGAATAGATACCGGATCCATCTCAACTAAAGGTGTCATCATCGACGATAAAGGCACCATCATGGCACGCTCTTACCTTTGGACCGAAGGCAACCCAACCGATGCCGCAAAGCGCGTAGTTGATGATCTATCTTCCCAGATAGATCACGATAACGTTGAGGTTCTTGCGGTTGGCACCACAGGAAGTGCCCGCCGTTTAGTAGGCGCCATCCTCAATGCCACCGTGGTAAAAAACGAAATTACCGCTCATGCAGTTGGCACCACACATCTTCATCCTGATGTGCGCACTATTCTGGAAATTGGTGGTCAGGACTCAAAGATAATCTGTGTTGAAAACGGCATTGCTACCGACTATGCCATGAATACCCTTTGCGCCGCTGGTACAGGATCGTTTCTTTCAAGTCAGGCTCATCGCCTTGGCGTTGAAGTAGAAGACTTTGGACCTATTGCCCTTACTTCAAAGCATCCCGCAAACATTGCCGCCCGCTGTACCGTTTTTGCCGAGAGCGATCTTGTACATAAAATTCAGGTCGGCTATGCCCGTGAAGATGTTATTGCAGGGCTGTGCAAAGCAGTAGCAACTAATTATCTCAACAACGTCGGAAAAGGAAAACGCATTATTTCACCTATTGTGTTTCAGGGCGGCGTAAGCAAAAACGTCGGTGTTGTCCATTTCTTCGAAGAAACCCTTGGACAAGAGGTCCTGGTCGATCCCGATGGACATCTTATGGGTGCTTTCGGAGCCGCCCTGCTTGCTGCCGATGCTCCAAAAGCAAAGCGAAAGCCCTTTTCTTTCAATATCGACGATATAGATTTCACGACCCGCGAAGTGGTATGTCAAAAATGCGCAAATCACTGCGAAATCGTATGCGTGTATCGCGATGACGAGCTTATTGATGCATGGGGTAACCGCTGCGACAAAGGTGCTATCCGCCCTCATTAAGATCCTCATTAAAGCAAGGCTTTGCGATGAACAAGTTATGTTGTCGCAATTATGTGGAAGTTCAAAAGAGGCATTTGAATCTCGCGTTGTTCGTCTCTATCATTACAAGCAGAACAGAAAGGGCATCTCGCCAACGAGATGCCCTCTTTTTGCGCCTCAAATTTTTTATACACAGTGTAATTTTAAACCGTCTATCGGAAGGAGCACCTTTATGGGTCTAACCCGCAAACAGGTTATTATCGTGGTCATCTTGCTTGCTGGTACCTTGCTTGCAGTTTTGAATCAAACGCTGCTCTCTCCTGCTCTGCCCGCCATCATGGCTGACACCCAGGTTGATGCAACAACGGTACAGTGGCTTACCTCTGCCTATTCTCTTGTCGAGGCAGTGGTTATTCCCCTTTCTGCCTACCTTATTGGCCGCTTCCCCACTAAAAAACTCTTTACCTTTGGTATGTCTATTTTTGCCCTCGGATCTCTTCTGGCGGCAATTGCTCCCTTCTTTGCCGTTTTGCTTATTGGCCGTATGTGCCAAGCGGTAGCAACCGGCATCGCTATGCCTATGGTTTTCACGGTTATCTTGCTTATTTTCCCTCGTGAAAAACGTGGTTCAGCAATGGGTATCGTTTCTCTTGCTATTGGATTTGCACCCGCTGTTGGTCCTTCGGTATCCGGCTTGTTGGTCGATAGCGTTGGCTGGCGTGCGCTATTTTTGCTGGTATGCGCTTTAGCTGTCGTTATCGTTCTTTGCTCGGTTTTCTTCCTTGAAAGCTATGGTAAATTCGAGCCAACCTCCTTCGACAAACCCTCGGTTGTACTGTGTTCCCTTGGTCTTTTGAGCTTACTGTATGGTCTTTCTTCCATAACTTCAGCCGAAGTTGTTGCTCTTCCTGTTGCCCTTATCGTTTTAGGCGCAATTCTGCTTACGTTTTTCGTCCGCAGACAGCTTAAGCTTGATGTTCCCTTGCTTAAAGTAAGCATCCTACGCACTCGCAATTACGCTATCACCGTTGCCGTCGTAGCAGGTCTTCAGGCTGCTTTGGTTGGTACAGGCGTGTTGCTTCCTATCTATTTGCAAAACCTCTTAGGCATCTCTGCCCTTGAAACCGGTATCGTAATGCTTCCCGGTGCCGTAATCGGTGCAATTCTGGGCTATTTTGCAGGACGCTGGTTCGATAAGTTTGGCCCTCGCAAAGTAATCATTCCCTGTGCGTTTATTTTGCTTCTCGGCGGCTGCGGACTTATCGCCTTCTCGCTTGATACCCCTATTCCTTTCATTATTGCGGTATACACCTGTCTTTCGGTTGGCATCACAGGAACTATTACCCCCATCAACACCTGGGGCATTAACTCGCTTGACAACTCCGTAATCCAACACGCTAATGCCCTGTCAAATACCCTCAACCAGGTAGGTGCCTCACTTGGTACCGCTATTTTGGTCTCCCTTTCCGCTACATCTACCTTCTTCTTCCCAGAGATGCCTGCCCTCGAGCAGACCATGATGGGAGATCGCATCGCGTTTTGCTTTACAGCAGCGCTAATGATTATCATCTTCTTGGTAATCGTTGTAGCGGTACGCGATAACCGAAAGCCTGCCTTTACCAGCTCTGTCGAGGCAGTTCGTATGCCAACAAAGGCAAACGACCACATTGCGGTTGATCTTACCATGAACAAGGATCCTTATTTTGTTCGTGACACTGACACTATCCGCGAAGTTGCTCAAATTCTCGCTGCTAACAAAACTTCAGGTGTGCCTGTTGTAGATAGCGAACAGAAAGTAGTCGGTTTTATTTCCGATGGTGACATCATGAAATATATCGGGCGAAGCGATGGAAGCGTGTTAGACGCAACTCGTATGCTCTATCGCATTCCTGATACCGAAAACTTCATGCAGCGCGTTTCTGACCTGATCGATCTCAACGTTATGCGCATTGCAACCAAAGGAGCAATTTCTGTACCCAGTGGCTCTTCCTTGGATGATGCATGCCGCCTTCTAGCAGAAAAGCGTATTAAAAAGATTCCGGTTGTCGATGAGCAAGGCAGCTTGGTAGGATCGCTTTCTCGATCCGATATCATCCGATCCACCATGGCAAATCTTGCCTCAATCGAATCCCTTGTTGCCGCAGATAAAGAAGAAAAACAAGCCGCACAGGCAGCTCGTTAATCATAAGGTGATTTTGCGACACTGCCCGTGCAGGAGCCTGAACTAGATCCTGGCACAAAACCTTTGCAGGAGTCTGAACTAAACCTTGACACACTGCACGTCCAAAAGCCTGAACTAGACCTCGATACAAAACCCGTGCAGAAGTCGCAAAACTCTGAACTAGACCTCGATAGTGGGACTGGAAATAAAAGTTTCCAGTCCCACTTGTTTTTTAGGGGCGATGTTTTGCCGTACGAAATTAGATACTCAGGCAAGGACGGTATCCTACTTCGAGATAGGCTTTTATGATAGGCCTAACGCCTACACTTCCAGGCCAAAACACTCTAGCACCTATACCTCAAAGCTAAAGTGCATTAGCGCTCTGAGCGAATAATCCCACGTGAAGCACTGTAAGTCAGTACGAAATACAAGCCATATACCACTAAGAAAGCACCTGATACCACTAAACTCGTCTGTCCAATATCTAAGTGTCCAAACATCTGCACCAAAGTAACCACTTCTTGTAGGGCACAAAGAGAATGAGCAATTGCCAGAGCAAGGGGGAACAAAAAGGCAATTAGAATTTGCTTAAACAAAGTTCCATTAATCATGGAGCGAGGTGCACCAAGCTTATCAAGAAGCTGATAACGCTTACGGTTATCACTGGCACTGGTTAATTGCTGAATAGCTAAAATTGCTGCACACGCTACAACCAATACAAAACCAATGTATATTGCCAGATACGCAATGATGGTAGTAAGGCCAATATTTTGGCTAAACACTTCTTCTTTCGTAAGACCCATATTCAAAGGCCAAGTTTCTGGATCTTCTGAAGAAGCAATGCCGTTATAGATTTCACCCCATTGCTTTTCCGCATCGGGATTGTTGGTATACTGCACGTTCAAAATAGAAGATACCGGGGTTGTATCAGCAGGAATAATTTCATCGGGCACAATAAGAAGCCCCATCTGCCCTGGAATTGAAGTGGTTTGGATCGTTTCAGTATTCAACTCGGGCGAAATCTTGAGCTCATGACCAAACACCGTAATAGTTGCCCCCGATTGGGCCACATCACGCGCATAGTCCATTACGATATCGGTATCGCAATTTAAAACCGCCTCGTCACGACCAAGTGATATGCCTTCGCGACCACTAATTTCCATTGCACGATTGTATTGGGAAACAGGAACGATGCTCAGCGTTTGTTCGGTATAGTCTGGATTGAGCATTTCTGAGCCCACATAATCAGTCATGGGTTTTCCCAGTTGCTCATCCAGCTGACCAAACGTTGCCTCGGAATCATACATATCCACCTGAGCGCTTTGGCGCACAACGCTTGAGAAATCGGGTAAGCCAAGCTTCTTTGCGTCATCAGCAATGCCTGATGCCATGTTGTAATCGTGATCTTCAATATAGCGTTTAGCAGCCTGATAGCGCTCTTTTACATTATCGGAATAATCGGTTCCCTCGTAGCTTACCCCCAAGTTATAATACGAGGTCACACTTGCATCATAGCAGGTAATAGAAGCCATGCTGTTTTGCATAGAAAGCGCAATACCACTACCACCTGCCACACTCGTGATGGCTAAGAAAAGCGTCATGCAAATAACACTCATAGAAATAAAAGAAGAATTGATACGCGATGCTACCTGGCGCAAGGTAAACATATTAAGGCCACGGTAATACAGGGGTTTTATGGCCTGAACCAAGCGAAGCAAAAAGCCTGAAAGTGAATAGAAGAACAAAAGGGTGCCAACACAAACCAATGCGGTAGCTGCACCAAAGGTCGGATTAACAACAATGCCGTTTTCGGAGAGAAGATAATACGAAAATCCAATAATGGCGCATGACACCAAGAACAAGAAAAACGATAACGGGATGCTTCGCAGTTTAAGATCATCGTTCTTGCGCTCAGACTGGATGAGATCTATAAGCTTTGCTTTCATGACGTAGCCCACGTTAAAGAACAACGCAAGCGCAAAAATAATCAAAAAGACAACGATCGTTTTTACCAGCTCATCTTGAGCAACAAAGAACGTAAAACCAGGAATATCAACGACAAACATGAACGCAGTGATATAAAGAAGCGCTTGAGAAATAAGCAACCCTAAGCCAAGACCAAAAGCCAAGGAAATAAGCCCCACTATCAGCGTTTCAGCCAACGTTAAACGAAGCAGAGCGCTTTTTGGCATACCTAAAAGAAGATAAATCGCAAATTCCTTGTTACGACGCTTGATAAGGTAACGGCTTGCATAGACAACCAAAAATGCCAAAATAACGCAGATAAATACTGACACACCATTGATGAGATAGGATAAGAGCTCAATCATATTGCCCTGAGACTCATCAAGATTCAAAACCGCCTCTTGAGCCGTAATGGAATTAAACGCATAAAAAACTGCCACACCTATAAGGAGCGTGAAGAAATAGATGGCAAAATCTTTGTAGGAACGACGTACATTCGCAAACGATAACTTAGCAAGCATTCTCCTCACCTTCTTCAAGTTGAGAAGTTGCCGCAATAATACGGGCCAAGAACGTTTTACGGTCATTGTTGCTTCGGCTCATTTGACCCCACAGGCGACCATCGCGAATAAATACAATGCGATCACTGTGGCTTGCCACACTTGAATCGTGGGTAACCATCAAAATCGTTGCACCCAACGCATGAAGAAATTCCAACGCATCAAGAAGCTCGCGCGCTGACTTTGTATCCAGAGCACCGGTAGGCTCGTCTGCCAAAATCAGATGTGGTTTGGTGATAAAAGCACGTGCCGCCGCTGCTCGCTGTTTCTGTCCGCCTGATACTTCATAAGGATAGCGATCAAGCGTTTGCTCAATTGAAAGCTGCCGCGCAAGCGATTCTACTTGCTCATTGATGGTACGTGCCGGCACACGCGAAATTGTAAGCGCAAGAGCAATATTTTCTCGGATAGTAAGAGTGTCAAGCAAATTGGAATCCTGAAAAACAAATCCCAATTCTTCTCTTCGAAAACGAGCAAGCTCCTTTGAGGAAAGGCCCACCACGTCTTTGCCGCCAATAATAATATGTCCATTGGTTGGAGTATCAATAGTAGCTAAGCAGTTAAGCAGTGTGGATTTACCCGATCCCGAAGGACCCATTATCGCTACAAATTCTCCCTGGTCAACACTGAAATTCACATGGTCAAGAGCACGCGTCATGCTTTCCGTATGTCCATGCCTGCCCATTTTTCCACCATAGCATTTAGAAACATCTCGCACTTCCACGATTGTGTTCATGCTTACCTTTTCCGCCATTGAAATTCCTTTCTAAAACGTTGGAAACGCCGCTTTTAAACCAAACAGTTCACAGACATTGGCCAAGGTGTCTCTCGCTCGATTTCAGTTCGCAGACATTGGCCAAGGCGTCTTTCGCTCGATTTGCAAGCTGGCGCATTTCGTCTAAAGAAAGCCTACGAAGCGCTCCTTACTGCCTTCTGGCGCGCACCTAACATTTACCTGACTTTTCAACAAATGCCCTCGCGACAAAAGGTTGTTACGCATACAATGCAGCTATGGCAAAAGATTCTTTACATACCAAAACAATCCTTCTTGTTGATGATGAGCCGGAGTTGCTCCATCTTCTTGAAACCGTGCTTCGCGCAGACGGCTTTGATCGTATTGTGACGGCAAGCGATGTAACCGGCGGTTTGGCTGCTTTCGAGCAATACCATCCCGATCTGGCAATTTTGGATGTCATGCTTCCTGATGGAGACGGATTTACCCTTTGTACTTATCTGCGTTCTCTTTCTTCAGGAAAGCCCTTACCGGTAATCTTTCTTACCGCAAAAGACGAAACATCTGACCGGCTTACCGGATTACGTTCAGGAGCAGATGACTATTTAACGAAGCCCTTTTCAGCCCAGGAGCTCATCTTGCGCATCTACGCCGTTTTAAGACGCTGCTACCCTGACGACGAACCGCTTCTCAAGCTAGCTCATTGCACGATAGATTTGGATAATGTTGAGGTTCACAAGGAAGGGTGCGAGCCCACATTCCTCACTGCAAAGGAAAGTGAGCTTCTGCGCATTCTTGCCAATAATGCCAATCGCATCGTTACAACCGATCATCTTTGCGAAGAATGCTGGGGGTCATCATTTGGTTACGAGCAAAGTCTGATGACCCATATTCGTCGAATTCGCGAAAAGATCGAGCTCAATCCTTCAAAGCCCGAGTCCCTCATCACTATGAAAGGATTGGGATATAAGCTTCTTACCGAGAAATAAGAAAGACTATTGGGGCGAAGAAATCAAACACAGCTATTCGCTTCGATTCTTTAACCGACAAAACCATTTGCGGCTCTTAGTACTTCACCAACCCCGCACGAAATAAAGGATGCTCTATGAAACGCAGCAACAATAAAGCTCAAGGTGATTTTTTCATCTTAAAACAGGTAGGGCTCTTTGCTGGCATGGCTCTTTTAATTCTTATTGTCGATGCCTTTCTTTATGTAGCCATTGCCCTTTTTGAAGCAAATGTCTCTTACGATGACGGCTCCAATTCGCCACAAAGCGAAGGGCGCGTCCATATATCCGATGTTGCCGACTCGCTCACGCAGGACAGCACTGGTGCATGGACCTTTGATAACCCTGAAGCGCAAACAGCCCTTGAGGCGAAAAATGCCTGGGCTATTCTTATAGACGACAAGGGAACAGTTCAGTGGACCTACAACACGCCAACAGATTTCCCCTCTTCTTTTACACAAAATGAAATTGCGGTCATTTCTCACGATCGTGCCTTTGCAAATTACGTCACCTTCATTTGGACCAAAGATTCCAATCTTGTCATGATGGGTTATCCCGACTCTCAGTATGTCTTTTTCGGAATAGTCTTATCGAATCAGGCCTTTTTGCGCCTGCCCCTTTACTTCCTGTTCGTCTTTACCATCGACCTGCTCATTATCTTTTTGCTTTACGTATTCTCCCAGCGCTCTCTTCTTAAAAACACCGGGCCTATGCTTGACGCCCTCGATAATTTAGCGAAAGGTCAGCCCGCCAAGGTGCGCTTTGGAGGTATGCTTCACGTGGTTGGCAATCGCATCAACGCAGTATCTGACACTTTACTGCGCAAAGAAACCGCTCGAAAGAATTGGGTTGCAGGCGTATCTCACGACGTGCGTACTCCCTTAGCTATCGCGATGGGTCACGCCGAACAGATTGAACACAATACTTCCCTTCCGGAAAGCACGCGCGATTCAGCTGCTATTATCACCCGTCAGGGAATACGTATTCGCGATTTAATTGAAGATCTCAACATAGCAACTCAGCTTGAATACGATATGCAGCCGCTCAAAATGGACACTATCCTTATGGCTAAACTTCTTCGAAGTGTTGTGGCGGATTACTTAAACCAAGGCATTGATGATCATGCGGAATTTGAGTTAGATATTTCGGAATCTGCCGATCAGGCATTTGTAAAAGGCGATGAAAGGCTTCTTAAGCGTGCGTTGCGCAATGCGATAGACAATTCCCTTAAGCACAATCCTGATCATTGCCGTATTACCATTTCTCTCAATCTCAACGATAAGGGAATTGCTCTTTGCGTTGCTGATGATGGCCGAGGAATGAACACCGAACAACTGCTTGGCTTAGCAGCAATGCTTGAACGTGACTATCTTGGAATTGGCTCTTTGACCGATCATAGCGATACCAGTATCACGTTTTCCCGCACCCATTCCTTTATCCCTTCAGAACAAAAAGAGGGCGGTCCTGAATTACCCGTCGACAACACCTCGCACGTATACCACAATACTGCACCCATCATCTCCTCCCAAAAACCTCCCGCTGGCAGCAAGGCACCCCTTCCCCCAAGAAAACGTCCCCCTCAGCCTCCCGTCAGCGTCCAAGAAGAAAAAGAAGAAAGCCTTCTTTCCCAGAGATCAGGAAGTTTTCTTGCAGGTAGCGCCCCTATTCCTCATGGTGGCTCCATTGGAAAACACGGGCTCGGACTTCCCCTTATTGCGCGTATAGTATTAGTGCATGAAGGAACTTTGACGATTGCAAGTGCCGAAGGAGAAGGATTTAGTATCATAATGACTTTCCCTTCCATTGCGCCTTCAATGGATCCATCATCAGCGCAGTAAAACGCCCAAAGGAATAAAGAGCAACCTATGCAAAGTGTCAAACAGCAGAATTCATCGCAAAAGGAATTATCCTGCCCCGTACAAAACAAATGCGGCGGATGCCAGCTCCTTCATATCCCTTACGAAGAGCAGCTTGCCCAAAAGCAGCAAGAGATGTTCTGCTTGTTCGAACCGCTCGCTAGTAAAACCACAAAGTTTTGCGCTATTTGTGGGATGGATGAGCCGTATTACTACCGAAACAAGGTGACCTCACCCTATGTTGCTGGCAAAAAACTCCCAGCTCGCACCGGGCAGAAACGCGCCCAAACAAAAGCGGAGAAAGCGCAGGGTTCTCGCAAGTCACATAAAAAAGAGAAAACGCCTCCTGCTCGGCGTGAAATACTGTACGGTATGTACGCATCAGGCACCCATCGAGTCATTCCTACCGATACCTGCCTTATAGAAAACAAAACAGCAAAACAGATACTGCGCGCAATCAAACAACTTATGCAACGCTATCACATGGAACCCTACGATGAAGACACAGGCAAGGGCTTTATTCGCCATGCGATAGTTCGTGTTGGACATTCTTCCCATGAGATACTCGTCACTATCGTAACCAACGAAAGCGCATTTCCCGGATCACGCAATTTCTGCCGCGAACTGGTCAAACGTGTTGGTGCAATTACGACAATCGTACAGAATATAAATACGCGTCAAACGAACGTCATCTTAGGGCAGGAAGAAAAAACACTCTACGGTCCTGGTTTCATTCTTGATGAACTGTGCGGTCTGAGCTTCCGTATTTCTTCACGATCGTTTTATCAGGTAAATGCCACCCAAACCGAGGCGCTTTATCGATACGCTATTCAAATGGCAAATCTTACCGGACACGAAACCGTACTCGATGCCTACTGCGGCACGGGCACTATTGGACTTGTTGCAGCAAAAGGTCTTCCCGAAAACCCCGCTGCACATGCAGCACGCGTAATTGGTGTAGATAATATTGCCTCGGCCATCACCGATGCGCGCAACAATGCACGCCACAACGGCATCGAAAATACCTCGTTTGTTACCGATGATGCGGGCAATTTCATGAAAGAGCAGGCAAAGCTTGGTAATCACCTTGATGTGCTGCTCATGGATCCGCCTCGCGCTGGTGCAAGTGAGGATTTCTTGCAAGCAACCTGTCTACTCAAACCTGAGCGTATCGTCTACATCTCCTGCAATCCTAAAACGCAACAACGTGATGTAACTTACCTGACTTCTCATGGGTATCATCTTAATCAGGTGCAACCGGTCGATATGTTTCCCCACACCAAGCATACAGAAAACATTTGCCTGCTTGAACGATAAGGTCTGCTCGAACGATAAGCTTACCTAGTGTTAATCGAAGGGGCTCTGCCGAACGGTGGTGCTCCAACACGTTTCACTAAGCGGCTGTTCACTAAAAGTGTTCCTTCCCGAAGCGCTCCACAAGGCGCTCCATGACTATTCACCAAAAGCACCCGTCCCTTCTCCTGAAGCACTCCATAGTCAAAAGCGCCCAACCCTTCCTGAAGCGCTTCACAAGGCACTCCATGACTATTCACCAAAAGTGTTCCTCCCCAAAGCGCTCTACAAGGCACTCCACGAAGCGAAAAAGTCCTCCTTCTCTTTTCAGGGCAAATTAGACCCCACTTTTTTGTCAAAACTAGCCAAATCGGGGGGATTAGGCAATCATCAAAAAGCGCTCTTTCGAACAAATTGGTCGCGTCCCAAAAAGTGGTGTAAGGGCCGTTTTTAGAATCGTAGAGTAACT
>USIG01000003.1 GCA_900554685.1 uncultured Cryptobacterium sp. | reverse complement strand
TGAGCTTGATGAAGAGGGTCAGCCTGCTGGGTTTGAATTGGTGCTAGATGACGCAATCGCTCAAGAGGTGTACGAGGACTTCAAGTGTGCAACGAAGGACCTCTACGATTTCGAATAATTGCGATTTTAAGGAGCATCCGTCTGAAAATGTTGGTAGGCTTTCTATGTGGGGTCTGTTTGATTTCAGGTGCCACTGATCCTGTTAGGTGTATATAAAGCCTGAACAACAGCGTATAATCATAGCGCGTGCTTAAATATCGTGTGCACGTTTTCGACAAGGTCGCTGTCTCACTGTGAGGCAGCGACTTTTTTATATCTAAATCCAGGCATATAGGCACATAGGTCTTATGTGAGAGAGTTGGTTGCTTTCTTATAGAATCGTGTGACTTTTATCTGGGACGATAAAGATGACTGTTATGTATTCGCGATGCTTGATAGAGAAGCTAAAGGGAGAGAGGAATGTGGATGTTTTTCTAGATTTTGTTGTGGGTGATAAGCCTGCGGGAATTCCCCAATGGAAGCTCATTGACTAAGGGATATTATCATATATGATAATAAGGTGACGAAAATGTTCATAGTAAATTACTACAAAGATGTGAAGGGTAATGTACCAATAAAAAGATTTATAGAAAGCCTTGATTACAAGCTGAAGGCAAAGGCTTTTGGATGTATCGAACTGCTTGAACAATATGGAAATAGGCTTGGTATGCCTTTCTCTCGCTACTTGCGAGATGATATTTATGAGCTAAGAATTTCTCAGGGAAATAATTCTATTCGTCTGCTCTATTTTTACTATGCTGGCGGAATAATTATTCTGACGCACGGATTTATAAAGAAAGCTCAGAAAACGCCAAAAAGAGAAATAGAAAAAGCAAAGGCGATGAGGAAGGATTGGGTAGAAAGATATGGGTGACTTCAGAGATCATCTTGAGGAATCTTTATCTGATTCCGCTTTTAAGGCTGAGTGGGAAAACCAATCGGTAGAACGAGATATTATGCGGCAGATTGTCGAGGCGAGAATCGCTGAGGGCTTAAGTCAGCAAGAGCTTGCTGCAAAATGTGGTATGAAGCCGTCAAATTTGTGTCGTCTTGAAAACGGCAACGGTAATCCCTCTATTGCAACTTTGAATAAAATTGCGCAGGGTTTAGGAAAACGATTAAAAATAAGCTTTGAATAAAGCTATAGAACAGGTATTGGAAAAATAGATCCTCTGACCAGCAGCGAATCATGTTCTAGAGTTGTTTAATTCTTTCAATGGTTCTTTATGCAAAAAACCATTGAGTGCGCTTTTTGTAACGTTGGCAAAAACCTCAATGCTTTTATGACACATATCGTATTGAACGTTACGAAACGCTTTGATATTTCAAATTTGACGATAGTCTATTGAACTGTATGTATAGGTTTACTTCGCCCTTTGAAAAGGCGAAAGAAGGTATTCTGTTACAGTTCTATGGCAAAGCACAACACACATAACACCCCTTCTAATAGTTATCAAAACCATCGCAGCCAATCTTCTCATACTCCTCATGCAAGCCAGTCTTCATCCCTTGCAGATCCTGAATTGGTTCGCGTACGCAAAAAGCGCAAAAAGCACGGGAAAGCCAAAAAGGTAATTCTTATCATTTTGGCTGTTATTGTGGCATTATGTGTTGCGGTTGGTGTGGCTGTTGCTTTGTATGTAAACTCTCTTTCCGATTCGATGAAGATTGATTCTCAGCAGCAAAGCGAGCTTGATTCTGTTTTAAGCGAAAGCAATGTGCAAGAGCCCTATTATGTGCTTTTGCTAGGATCGGACGCACGTGAAAATGATGTTGCAAGTCGTTCCGACACCATTATTTTGGTTCGAATAGATGCTAATGTAGGTAAAGCAACGCTTGTTTCTATTCCTCGTGATACCAAGGTTGAAATTGAGGGTCATGGCACTCAAAAAATCAACGCAGCGTATGCCTTTGGCGGACCTGCAGGTGCTGTTGAGGCAGTAGAGAAAATGTCTGGCGTGCAGATTTCTCACTATGCTGAAATTCACTTCGATGAGCTGGAGAAAGTAGTTGACCAGCTTGGTGGTGTTTGGGTAGATATTCCTGTTTCAAACAATCAAACGGGCGCATCAAACAGCGGCGTTGAATTAAACGCAGGTATGCAGCGTCTTAACGGCGAACAGGCGCTTGCCTTTGCTCGTGAGCGCTATGGCTATAATGAAGGTGACTTCCAACGTGCAGAAAACCAGAGAATTTTAGTTCAGGCATTGGCGGATACCGTATTGTCGTTACCTCCAACTGAATTGCCTGGTGCAGTGCAGTCTTTGGCAAGCTGTATCTCAACCGACTATTCACTAGACGAGCTTGTTACTTTAGCGCAAACCTTCCAGCAGGCAGAACACTATTATTTCTATTCCGCTATGGTTCCTTCCACGACGCAAACCATCGATGGCGTGTCTTATACCATCACTCTTGAGGATCAATGGAAAGACATGATGCAGATGGTTGATACCGGTCAAGATCCCAGTAAGGCCAATGTATTAACAAAGAATACGCAAGCGGTTGAAGGGGAGGGTACGTCTGGCTCGGATAGCTCTTCGAGTTCAAATAACTCTTCCAATTCAAGCAACTCGAGCCAATAGCTCCTCGCTGCATCTGTATGTCCTAGAACAAATTGAGCGTTGAACTGATAGATAAGGCAAAAGACCCAAAGGAATGTAATTTATGACCCTACTTGAGCTACTTCAAATAATTAGAAAGCATCTTAAGCTGTGTGTTGCACTGCCAATTATCTTTGCGTTGGTAACTGCTGTGTTTAGTTGGGTAATGCTTGCAAACACTTACACTGCTACTGTTTCTATGTATGTGTTGGCAAATTCTTCCGATAATGCCACCTCAAGTTCTTCGCTTTCGACCGATCTTTCTGCAAGTCAGATGCTTACCAACGACGTGTCTGAACTTATTAAGAGCGAGCGCGTCTTAAACCAAACAGCAAATCAACTTGGTATGTCACCTAGTGAGCTTGCAAGCTATGACCTTGAAGTGACCAGCTCAACTACTACGCGTCTTATTACCATTTCCGTTACGGGGGATACTCCTAATTCTGCTGCAGCAATCGCAAATGGGCTAGCAAATACAACCAATACGGTTGCGCAGGAAATTATGGATATCGAAGCGGTTAATGTGATTGACCAGGCAGCGACACCTGATTCTCCTTCGGGTCCTCCTCGTACCATGTATGTGGCAGTGGCCTTCTTAGCAGGTATTTTTGTTGCTGTTGCCATCGTGGTCATTATGGACATGGTCAATACGCGAATTCGCAAGCCTGAAGAAATTGAAGAGCTGTTGGATATTCCTGTTATCGGCAAGATTCCAACCATTAAATAAAGGAGGTGACGCATATGGCTAAAAAGAAAAAGGCAGCATCTAATACCTTGGAGATTCAAAATGCTGTAAAAACCATGTTGGCAAATATCCGCTTTGCGTCAGTGGATAATCCTATGCAAAGTATTGTGCTTACCAGTGCTGTGCCAAACGAGGGTAAAACGACAACTACTATTGAACTGGCAAAAGCAATCGCAAGCGCGGGTAATAGTGTTTTGTTGGTGGAGGCAGACATGCGTCGCCGAAGCGCGGCATCCGTATTAGGAGTGCATGCAGCTCATGGTGCCTATGCGGTAATGTCTCATGCTTTATCGCTTCGAGAGGCGGTTGTTTCCACAGGAACGCCGAACTTCTATTTCCTGGATACCGAGCCAAACATTCCAAACCCTGCCGATTTGCTTTCTTCGCGTGCGTATGCCAAGTTGGTAGATGATGCATGTAATGCGTATGACTATGTATTGTTTGATACGCCTCCTGTAGGGGCTTTTGTTGATGCTGCAATTCTTTCTCGCTTGGTAGATGGCGTTATTTTGGTAGTTAAGATTGGCGGCGCTAAACGAGATGAAATTCTTACCGCCTATGATCAGCTACAAAAAGCAGAAGCAAACGTTATTGGTGCCTGTGCAACTTTCTGTGAAGGTACGGGTTCTGAATATTATTATGCTTACTACAATAAAGACAATCAGAGGGTAGATCCCGAAAAAGAAGCACGTCGTGCGCGTAAAAAGGGTGGTTCTGGTGGAACGGGCTCCGTTTCTGTTCCCGCAACCCCTGCTATTCCTCGTGGCCCCCGACGTCAAGGACAAGCCGGACAGCATCAATCTAGTCCGGCAAATCAGCAGCGCACAACGCAAACGCCGCAAACTAACCGAGCTCAGCGTGCAGCGCAACAGGCTCGTGCCCAGCAAGCGCAAGGATCGAGTCAGTCCAGCGTAAATCCTGTTTCGAATAGCCAGTCTTGGAAAAAGAGTGCGGTAGCGGCAGGCGTTCAGCAGGCGCGTCGTTCCAATACACCTCGCATTGATCGTTCCCAGGGAAAGCGTCACTAATCTATGCGCGATGTACATTGCCACATACTGCCAGGCGTTGATGATGGGTCAAGATCCATGGAGGAATCCTTGGAGATGGTTGAAGCGGCCATGCGCGCAGGGGTAACCTCTTTCGTTTGTACGCCCCATTGTCGCGATCCCTGGTTTGACTATGACGCTATGTGGGATGCCTTTTATGCGTTGCAGGCAGAGGTATCTAAAATTCGGATGGCTCCAAAAATGACCATGGGCTTTGAAGTGAACTACAAAAAGCTTATGGAATTAGGTATGGACTGGGCGGATTACCTTGCGTTTGAAACTGGCGAATTCTTGCTTGAGTTGCCAACACGCAGCTTGCCACCTGATTGGGAACGTATTGTGTTTCAGCTCCAAGGTAAGGGCTATACCGTTATTATCGCGCATCCCGAACGCTATAAGCCTGTTCAGGAAAATATCGATATTGTTCGTCAGTTCATTGGAGCTGGCTGCAAGATACAAGTTTCATCGGATTTTATGGGGGAAGGTTCGTTTAGTCCCATAAAGAAAACTGCAAAAAAGTTATTTGAGGAGGATTTGGTTAATTTCATCGCAAGCGATGCTCACGGGCCTTTGGCTTACGAGCTGCTATGGCGTGCGCGAAAAGAATTCTTTGCCAAAGGCGCTCACGCACGTGGGTAGCAATCGCGGCTTTTATTTGGCGGTTTTAGTTTTAACAGGGCAAACGCTAAACATGCAGGGTGGGTATATTTGCTCCAAGAAACGCATTGTTTGTTCCGAAAGTGTTTATTTGATCGGCGCAAACGACTTAAATAGAGGACGCTGTGTTTGAGAAACCGTTTGAATGTGAACCATAGGCTTTAAGCTTCGGGGCATGAGAGTTTTAAATGCTTATGGTTCATATTCAAGCCGTTTTAGGCTTGGCTTACTACGGGTGGGTATGCCTTTGTGCGACCTTGGCAATGGAACAATGTGAGTTGCAAGGGCTGCAGCAAAGCATACAGAAGAGTTCCTAATTTACATATCTTTGAATGCACAAAATCGTCGCTGAGTGCGCGTTTTGATGCAGCTAAGAGTTTGAATGAGATGTTTGAAGAAAAGGGAAGGCTTTCCTTTGGCGAAGCTATGCCTTAGTCCATTACGAGCACAACTGATATGCGGTCCATCCATCTGGGAGGTGACCCGTATGTGGTATGTCGTTCAAGTAGTTGGAGGACAAGAACATACGGTAATCAGCCAGATCGAAAAGTTGGTGGATGATGATACGTATAGTTCTTGCTTTATTCCTCAGTACGAAGTGAAAAAACGCTATAACGGCGTATGGAAATATCGCAACGAAGTGTTATTTCCGGGATATGTATTTGTTGATACCAAAACTCCTGAAGATTTTAGAAAAGAACTTAATAACGTAAGCCGCATGACAAAGCTGCTGCATGATGGAAACGAGCATTTCATTCCTTTAGCTGATGATGAAAAAACAATAATCAGTGCATTCATTGGTGATGATGATCACGTCATGAAAATGTCGGAAGGCATTATTGAAGGTGACGAGATTGTCATACTTAAAGGGCCTTTAATGAACCACCTAGGGTTAGTGAAAAAGATAGATAGACACAAACGTCTTGCCTATCTGGAAATTATGATGTGCGGTCGGCGCACCTCTATTAAAGCGGGACTAGAGATAGTAAAGAAACACTAATCTTGAGTTCGCTTAGAAACACAAAAAGATATAAAACGCCTTGTCAAACACTTCTGAACAACTGAATAGGGAAGTCCGAGAGATGTATGGTGCTGGCAATTCTAGGAATGGAAGTGCCCAGGCTAATGATGAAAGTCACGCATCTCGAGTCTCAATAGAAGAGCTTATGGCGCAGGCTAACTTAGAGCCAACCCTTGAAAACGCTCAAGCAATCTATGCTTTAACAGTGACTCCCAAACATCTTTTACGCGGACTTAATTTTGAGGGGCATCACGTATACCGCTTTGCGAAACGTACGTTTGATGTGGTGGCAAGTGCAGCTGGTATGTGCCTTTTATCGTGGTTGATTCTAGGTACAGCTGTAGCGGTGAAAATTACGAGTCCTGGCCCTATTATTTTCAAACAGCAGCGTGTGGGCAAAAACAAAAAGCTGTTCAATATTTACAAGTTTCGCACCATGCGCATAGATACCCCTAATCTACCTAGCCACATGATTGATGCCAATGATTGGCTAACTCCTATTGGTGCAATCATGCGGCGTCTCAGTCTTGATGAGCTTCCTCAACTTTGGAATATTTTCAAGGGTGATATGAGTGCGGTTGGCCCTCGACCAGCCCTGTGGTCCCAATTTGATTTAGTGGCAGAGCGCGATTTGTATGGAGCAAACAATGTTCGTCCAGGATTAACTGGTTGGGCTCAGATTAATGGACGCGATGAGCTTTCCATTAAGTCTAAAGCGATGCGCGATGGTGAATATGTAGCTAAGCGCGGTGTGTTGTTTGATTTGCGTTGTTTCTTTGGGACGTTTGCAAAGTTATTTACTGGTGCGGGCGTGGTAGAAAATACCGTGCCAGAGCCTTCAACAAATAGTGAAACTGCTACTTCTGACACAGAAGTTGGTTCAGTAGAAAATTCGCAAACAACAAGTAAAGAAGAAAAGAAAGGTGCGGTTGCATGAGCAAGCCGCAAAACACATCAGTGACTAGGCAAGATAAAAACATTCGTACTCTTGTAATTGGTGTTGGAGAAACTGGCTGTATGACCATTGAACGTATGAGTTCCGGCGAGTCTAGTATGCCTGGAAGTCCGGTTATTGCAGTAGATGACGATTTGCAAAAACAAGGTAAGACTTTCGCGGGAATTACTGTTGAAGGAACCTGCGAAGATATTCCGCGATTGGTGAATGAATTCGACATTAGCCAGATTGTTTTTGCTATCCCTTCAGCAACGCGTGAGCAGCGTTCAAGGATTTATGATATTTGTTTAAAAACTGACGTACGGATTCTAGCCGTCCCTTCTTCACTTTTAGGCACGCCCGTTAAAACAGTCGAAAAAGTACCTATTAAGCAGGTGGGTGCCACTGAATTGTTAAGCCGTCCTGAAATTATGCTGGATACCGATGAAGCAATTGGGATTATTAAAGGCAAAACCATTCTGGTAACGGGTGGCGGTGGATCAATTGGCTCTGAAATATGTAGGCAAATTGCGACCATGGAGCCAGCAAAGGTAATTATCTTTGATATTTATGAAAACACCTCCTACGAGCTGTATCGTGAATTATTGAATGAATACGGCAATGATGCTAAAGCGCGTTTCGTGGTCGAAATAGGCTCAATTCGCGATTCTGAGCGCTTATGGGAAGTGTTTGATGCGTATTCTCCGCAGGTTATATTTCATGCAGCAGCGCATAAACATGTACCACTGATGGAACATAACCCCCGCGAGGCGGTTCTTAATAATGTGTTTGGCACGTTAAATGTAGCTAAGCTTGCCGTTGAGTGGGATGTAGAACGCTTTGTTTTGATTTCCACTGACAAAGCAGTTAATCCCACTAACGTTATGGGTGCTACCAAGCGTATGTGTGAAATGATTATGCAACGTTATGCCAAAGTTTCACCAACGATTTTTACCGCAGTGCGTTTTGGCAATGTTTTGGGTAGTCACGGCTCAGTAATTCCTCTTTTTAAAGCACAAATTGTAAAAGGCGGTCCTGTTACTGTTACCCACAAGGATGTCACTCGTTATTTTATGACTATTCCTGAAGCATCACGTTTGGTTATTCAAGCTGCTGCTCTTGCCAAGGGTGGAGAGATATTCGTTCTTGATATGGGCGAACCGGTTCGAGTTTACGATCTGGCTGAAAAGCTCATTCGCTTATCAGGTTTTGAGCCTGATAAAGATATAGAAATCAAGATTACCGGTCTCCGTCCAGGGGAGAAGCTCTATGAAGAGCTACTTATGGATGATGAAGGAGTTATCCCGACTGAGCACAAAGATATTACGGTGTCTACAGCCAAAGCTCCAACGCCAGAAGAAGTAGATGAAAAGCTGAATATTCTTTTTGAAGAAGCACATTCGTATAGTGACTCCAGAATAAAAAAAGCTTTATGTAATGCCGTACCTACATATAGGCCTTCTAATCGTTAAGCTGCCAATCTGTAAACGTATGCTGTCAGGTGAAAAATAAATAATGGAATCATCTAATATCTCACAAAATAGGCCATTAACATTTTCAGTATTGATGTCAATTTATCGAGGGGATAATCCTCATTATTTAGAAAGTGCGCTCAGGAGCATATATGATGGGCAAATCAGAAAACCGGATCAGATTATTATTGTGGTCGATGGCCCTGTTTCGCAAGATCTTGCTTCGATAATTGATAATTTTTTTGTGGCGCATAAGCAAATAACGACCGTAGTAAAGCTGTCGCAGAATTCAGGATTAGGGATAGCATTATGCGAAGGAAGTAAAAAATGTACAGGGGACTATATTTTTCGCATGGATTCAGACGACATTAGTGTTCCCGAGCGTTTTCAAATCCAAGAAGAATATATAACAAGCAATCCTCAGATTGATGCATTTGGCGGATATATTGAAGAATTTGAAAATAGGCCAGGAGATCTCTGTCAAGTTAGGCGCGTGCCACTGTCTGAGCCAGAGATAAAAAAAATGTTAAAGATGAGAAATCCTATGAATCATATGACTATGTGTATAAGAACAAACGCTTTGCGTACTGCGGGCAATTATGAACATATTCCTTTCTGCGAAGATTATTACCTCTGGGCCAAGATGTTGGCAAAAGGGCTGAAGCTGGCAAACATACCTGAAGTATTGGTAAAAGTACGCGTTGGTAATGGGTTTATAGGGAGACGAAGCTCACGAGAATATCTGTCTAGTTGGGCCAGCGTTCAGCGGCTTTTATTAGAAAACGGATTAACAACTCCCCTTAGACGAGCTTGCGCCCTTCTGTCAATAAGAATTTTTTTATACATGCCTCCTTCAATCAAAAGGTTTTTCTATTCAAAAATATTGCGATTACAGCGTAGATCAGATATGGCGACAGCAGGACATTAAGCTTTAGGAAATTTGGTTTGGCGAATCTCACAGAAATGATCAATGCCTTTTTAGGCCGTTTTTTAGGGGAAGATAGAAGAAAACTCTTCATAGCCTTTCTCTATAGAGCAAAATACAATTCAAAGAACTTGCTTCGAAAAAAAGAAAAATATACGACCGAGCACTTTGCGGATGTCAGTCTATTAGATCGAAAGTCGTTTGCGTCAAAAGAGATTTATCGCGGGAATTGCTTTTATGGTACTGGAGAGAACCTAAGGATTTATTCAGGTGCTACTAAATGCTTAAAGGCCTGCATTGAACATGGGGTGTATTTTGGCGATTATGTAAATTTCAAAGAGCTTGACAAGAGTGGTCTTCCGGCTCTAATTACGTTTGGGCCTAAGCGCGTTGAACATATTAAAGCCAAATCAAAGGTGCCGACTATTTGCATAGGCCCTTATATTGCCTATGCGGAGCCACTACTGACAATTCAACAGACAAGTTATATGAAAAGTCTTTTTGGGAAGACGCTTCTCGTATTTCCTAGCCACTCAATTGACACTATGGGTGTTTATTATGACGTAGAAGACTTTATCAATCGTATAAATGAAGAAAAGAATGCTAATGATATTGATACAGTTTTGATTTGCCTATACTACAAAGATGTTGAACGGGAGCTAGTTTCAAAATATCGTGATGCTGGATTTAAAGTTGTAACTGCAGGCTATAGAGAAGATATGAGCTTTTTGTCGCGACTCCGTTCTATAATAAATATTTCAGACTTAACGCTATCGAATAGTGTGGGCACCCATATTGGGTATTGTGCATATCTCGGCAAACCTCATAAAGTGATTGTGCAAGATATTTCATGTGAGGCAAGATCAATTTTAGACAAAAGAGATTTAGAAGCCACTTTGTCTAGCGAGAGAGAAAAGGAACAACGTGAAGTTGCTCAGACCTTTTCAAGATTCACGCCTTGTTTAACTATAGAGCAAGAAAAAGTTTTAAATAAATATTGGGGATTTGATCAAGTAAGATCACGAAGTGAACTACGGGAATTGTTTCAACTTTGCGAAACTGCGTATAAGGCTGGACGTAACAACAGACAGGAAGTTTTTGCAGAGTTATTAAGAACTTTCTGAAAATATCGTCTTTTTCAAAATGACAACAAAGGCTAATCCAATAAATCGAGTGATGAATTTAAAACCATATGAATGGGCATGGTGTATAACCTTATTATTTTTATTTCTGAGGTATTTTACTGCTATCTCTTCCTTGTTATTGTATTGCGTCTACACGTTAGGGCTATGCTATCTTCTTTTTTTAGAAAAGGCTCATAGAGATAATTCAAAATCAAGCAAGCAGATTAATGTGCTGCCTTTGGTATTTGTAACAGTGTTGCTTCTTGTTCTGCTTTGTAGCCCATACAGTAAAGAGCAGCTACTAAAATTTTCCATAATGCTGTTTGATGCGTATCTGCTACTTGTGGTTTTCAAGGTTAAAGAGGTATTGGCAGCAACGCGTTTATTTTATCTTCTTGGATGTGGCGTAATTTTACTTTTTTATATTTGCTATGTCTTTTTTCCGATATTCCCTTTGTTCTCTTCGACGGGCGGGATGGTTTTGCCCGGAGTTCCTGATAGTAATGAGACAGGAATAGTAATTTTTTTATTTTTCTGTATAGCTATAAAGAAAAGGTGGAAGCTCGGGATAATTGTTGGGATCTTATATCTCGGGATATATTTTGGCAGACAGTACATTTTGATGCTGGCAATAACTATCTCTGCTATTGCTATAATGACTTTTGTAAGATACGTACAAAACAAGAATCCGCAGAATCGAATCTTTTCAAGGCATAGTTTTAATAAGGATAATTCAAAAGAGGGAATTGGACCCTCGTGGTTTTTCTTGATTTTCATTTTGTCGACAGTTGTTGTTATTGTTTTTAGTTATTACTGGGTGAATAATGTAGCAAGTAACGATATTGACGAATATAAAACCTCTTTAAACGACTCCTCTAATGCCATTAGGATGAATTCCAATGTCTTTGTAGTTGAGCATATGCTGAGCAATCCAGATTTTTTGGTATATGGTTATGACTCAGATGTTTTTGATGTATTGGGAATTATTTCGTCTGAAGACGGTGAGGTTACCGATGGGTATTTGATCGATGGCCAGTTTAGGTTGGTTCAGCCTCACAATGAAGTTCTCAACACCCTCTTAAAAGAAGGTGTTCTATTTGTACTTATTTACTATGCTTTAGTTTCTTTCCTTCTTTCAAAAATAACCTACACAAAAACGAACAAAGCTATTCTTATTGCATATTTTGTTGGGAGCTTAATTTTTGCTGCTTTGTTTAGAGATTTTCGTTTAATTGGTTTACTAATAGTGCTTCTAATTGAGGATAAAAACAAAAATCAATCTTTGTACGTTGAACAAGTTCCTAATGCTATCAAAAATCAATAATAGTCTAAACGGCCGAGCTATTCTATATACGTTTGGTAATTTTGCCCTAGCGGCTTCCAACTTTCTCGCCTCAGTTATTTTTATTAGGATAATGAGCGTTGCTGATTATGGTCTAGCAAGCGTTTATATTACCTGGGTTCTTCTTTTTTCGAAAATTATTGGGCTGAGAATAGAAGGAACAATTCAAAACGCAATGTTGTCTTATGGCCGCGATAAACTTCGCCAATATTGCTCATCCGTTTTAGCCCTAGACCTTTTATTTAGCCTTTTAATACTCGTAATTTCGATATTGTTCCTAGAACCGATTTCGGGTCTTCTCGATTTACGTGAAGAATTTGTTGTTTTGGCAATCGTTACTTCCTTTTTTATAGTTTGTTCAGACTTGCGGCGTAATTATTGCTCTGCAACAAAAAATGCTCTCGGCGACTTGCTTGTTTCATGTGCGCTAGCGTTTGGACAGATAATACTTTCGATTGTTTTCATTTATGCAGAATTGTTTGATAGTGGCTATAGCGATAGAGTGTGGGGATATTCGATCCCTGCTGTCATAATTGGATTAGCTATATGTTTGTTTTTCTTCAGTCGAGGAAGGAAATTTTTTTGTCTGAAATACTGGAGGTTTTGCCTTAGTTTTTCGTTGCCAATGATACTCAATGGGATAGCGTATTTAATCATCAATCAAAGCGATAGACTATTGTTGAATTCGCTTATTGGCGCTGAGGCAGCAGGTATATTTGCATTTTCGTTTAGTCTCGCCCAACCTATAGGTGTTATAACCCAATCGCTTGGTACGGCATGGCAGCCGGAGTACTATGAGCTCAAATCAAAGGGTAAGGTAAATTTGCTAGCCAATCATGCGAAAAGATACACTTGGAATGTGTTTTTAGTGGCGATGCTTCTTATGTGCATTACTCCAGAAATGCTGATAATTCTCGGTACACCTGAATATTATTCAGGTGTACCTATACTGCCTTTTATCATTGCCGGGTATTTTTTTCAGTTTTTATATACATGGCCTGTAAATTGTGAGATGTTTTATCGCAAGACAATCGGAATCACTATCGCAACGGCAGTTGCCGCGATTGCAAATGTATTATTGAATATCGCGTTGATTCCGTGCTTTGCATTGATGGGATCTGCGATCGCTTCTTCTATTTCGTTTCTATTGCTGTTTTCCGTGCATCATTTGTTTGCGCGAGCTTTTGTGAAAGATTACAACTTGCGTATTCAGTGGTTCTTCCCTTTTATTGCTGGAATTCTTGTAGCAACAATTAGCATGTTCCTTCTTTCTGACTTTTTGCTAATTCGCTGGTTGGTGGGTGCAGCTGTTTTAGGAATTCTTGTGTACCGCATAAAAAGAGACAAGTCTATTGTTTAATGAGTAGGGGTAATATGTTTGTTCTGCATTATGCTAATGTTGAAAATCAAATAAAGATGAGTTTTCGCCAATCAGATGCGAATCGTTCAAAACCTTTTACATTGTCCGACGAAGGTAATTCGTTCTATGTTGGCATTGCACCCAATATTCCGGATGAAAAAATTTTTAATTCAGATTGGGAGCATCATCCAAATATATTAAACGAAATGCATACTGCTATGTACATTGTTACATATGATGCGACAGGATGTAGTTTTGCTTCGGATGCGAGCGGTCGCGAACTATTATTTTATTACTACTCTGATAAAGACTTTATAATTTCAGATTCGTTTTGGGAAATAATCAAGATTATTAAGCCTACGTATCAAGATGTCAATAAAGAAATAGTGGAGGAAATGCTATGCATGGGTGGAGGGGTGCCATGTGATCATACGACACCTGTCCGAAATCTGTTCTGGCTAGGAGCAAATTTTCATTGTCATTTTGACTCATCAACATGGGAATTATCCATTAATAGATTTTCTGGAATACAGCGTACTGGCGAAATATCCAATATAGAAGACGCAATATCGGGCATGGACAAAGCTTTGCAAGCGATGGCCGAGTATCTGTACTGTAGGCACCCAAATGCAATATTTGGTCTTGGATTGTCCGGGGGCTTAGACTCGCGTGTGGCGCTATATTACCTTCAAAGGGCTGGATTGCGGCTAAAATGTTTTAATACTTGTACGCGCCGTCCACATAAGTTTCTATTAGCAAATAGCGTGAAAAATGCACGAATGCTTGCCAAGAAGGCTCAGGTTGATTATACAGAAGTCGAGTGGTCCCCGGTCGCTCTTCGAAAAAAAATAGATTTGATGCTAAAAAATCAGCCGTTTGGGACAGGTGGACATTATACCAATCTATATAAATATGAACCATCAGGTATGCCCGAATTTGACGTACTGCTGTCAGCCGGGCAGGGGATAGGCCCAATGCTGGTGGGCGTTTCTGCTTTTGCGGGTTCTGATAAAATGTCTCGTGAAGATATAATTTCTTATTTGTATCACCTGGCAACCGGGGAAGTTCGAGCATATAGTTTCACTGAGAATTCTCTTCGAAAGCAGTTTGATATTTGGTTTCCTAACAAGATAGATGTACTGCAAGGGCGCTATTTCGATATATGGAATCAAATGGCGCCTAAAGAAGCTTATGAAAGAATTCAAAATAAGATAATAGCCTATGTTGACAGATGCTTGAACGAGGGCTATCGTCCTGCAGATGTTACGCTTGATTATCGGACCAACGCCTTAGGCCCTAATGGTAGAAATGGTGCATATGAAAGCCGCTTTAATACGGTTCAAGCGTACACAATATATACCCCCTTTTTAATGCAAGAGGCTTTAAAATGGGATATTAATTTGATAGAGGACAGACGAATATTAAAAGAGCTGATTAGGCGTTATATTCCCCAGTTTTTTGATATTGGCGAAGAGACGTATGGCTCAACGCGCTCAAAACAATCAAAGACATCGCTCCTGTTTCAAAAAATAGTATTTTCTTTAAGGGGAAGCGGGATTATGGCTGATGAGTGGTACGCCAATAAGAGTTCATGATAGATATGAACAATGAAAATACTTGGTTTAGATCAATGTTCCCTGTTTCAGAAAACGTAGAGTTGATCTGGCGAATGAGCCCAGCTAGGAAGAACTCTATTTGGGATGCAAAAAGACTGATTGACTGCATTGAGCAGGAATCATATATGAATTTCTAATTTATTGAGAAAAGAACAGGCCATAAATGAAAATTATATCTGTTATTCCCGCTAGAGGCGGTTCAAAGGGTATTCCGCGCAAAAACATGCGTCTCATGCATGGAAAGCCGCTGATCAGTTATGCCATTGAAAACGCACTTAATTGTGATTTGATTAATGAGGTTGTTGTTAGCTCTGATTCCGAAGAAGTTCTAGCATACGCCTCTCAGTTTAAGAGTGTTATATGCTTAGATCGTTCCTCAGAGCTAGCGCAGGATGCAGTAACCCTTGATCCGGTAATTTATGATGCAGTAGTTCGCTGCGAGAAGTCTTTTGATACTCGATACGATGCGGTAGTTACTCTTCAACCAACTTCACCCCTGCTGAGTGTGGATACGCTCAGCAGGGCCCTTCGGTCTTTTATTAATAGCGACGTAGATTCGATGATCAGTGTAGTAAATGAGCCCCATCTACGTTGGAAAAGAGATGACAAAGGACGAATAGTTCAAGACTATATAGAACGACTTAACCGTCAGCAGCTCCCTCCAAGTTACTGGGAAACCATTACCGAGTTGATGAATGAATGGAAAGCTAAATTATAAGCACAAAAAAAGCCTCCGGAAACGGGGGCTTTTTTTATATGCAAAAGAAGCTGCTTAACTCCGAATAGCCGTCTAGGAGAAAACGTTTCGGTATTCGAAGTCCCAGAAAACGAAGCAACTGATATTGATACGAAAGAAGACTGGACAGTGTGCGAGTCGGTTCTTTCTAGAAAAACAATTGCTTTTCGTGTTGATGGTTATAAAAGTTTGGGGCTCGGGCATATATATCGTGCACTTACGATCGTCTACTGCTTAGTCGAGCATAACGTTGTCTTTCTTTGCGATTCGAGATATAGAGAAGGTATCAATAAGCTTAAGTCTTGCAATATGCCTGTTGTTGAGTTTGACGATAGCCAAGAGATATTGAATTGGTTGGAAGTAAATAAACCGGATGTGTTTGTAAACGACTGCCTGGATACAAGTGTTGGGTATGTTGAGTCAATTAAACAATACGTAGGAAGATTTGTGTCGTTCGAGGATCTGGGACCTGGGTCACAAGTGGCCGATGCGGTGGTTAATGCGATTTATGAAGGGGCGCCAGATCATCGTCATATTTATACGGGTAAAGAGTATGTTTGCTTGCGTGACGAATTCCTCATATCTGTTCCTACAGCTTTCTCAGATGAAGTTAAACGAGTTTTAGTTATGTTTGGTGGCACCGATCCGCTTGATTTGTCTATGCGATTGTATGGTTATGCGAAAAAGAGAGTAGCCAGTAGCAGAGATGTTACCTTTGACTTCATTTTAGGTTCAGGCTATTCAGGCAAACTCTCAACAGATGATGCAATTCCTAGTATTGAGATCTATTCAGATGTGGTACGTGTTAGCGATCATATGAGAAAAGCTGACCTTGCAATTTCTTCTCAAGGACGCACTACCTTTGAGCTTGCAAGTATGGGAGTTCCTACTGTAGTGCTTGCCCAGAATAAACGAGAGCAGCTTCATACTTTTGCTCAAATGGATAACGGGTTTATTAATTTGGGGCTAGGCAGCGAAGTTTCAGATGAGGATATTGCTGCTGCAGTTGAATGGATTATCTCCTCAAAGTCTATTCGTAGTGAAATGCATAGGCTTATGTTAGCAAACGACCTTAAGTCAGGTATTCGCAGGGTTAAAAGAATCATACTTGGAGAAGAGTAATGGATAGTCTTGTTAAAAGAATTGTTTCTGGAGAGTTCACGCTGATTGCTGAGATTGGTGTGAATTACTACGACATTGCAGTGCAACGTGGAATCTCTAATATGGATGCCGCAAAGCTCATGTGTAAAGAGGCAAAAGATGCCGGTATTCATGTAGTGAAGTTTCAAACCTACAAAGCGGAGAATCTTGCAGCGGCGGATTCCCCGTCTTATTGGGATACAACTGAGGAAGCGACAACTAGCCAGCGAGAGCTTTTCAAGAAGTACGACTCATTTGGTGAAGCTGAATATAGAGAGTTAGCAGATTACTGCAAAGAAATAGGAATTGCGTTTTGTTCCACTGCGTTTGATTTTGAGAGTGCTGACTACCTAGAACCATTAATGGATGTGTATAAAATCTCATCCTCGGATCTGACTAACCTTCCGTTTATTGAATACCAAGCTTCTAAAGGCAAACCAATGATTGTGTCAGTTGGAGCAGGGGATTTGGAAGAGATGAGATTAGCGGTTGAGACCGTGCGTAAGGTTAATAACCAACCTTTAGTCTTGTGCCATTGTGTTTTGGAGTATCCAACTCCTTATGAGCATGCAAACCTAAGAAGGATCGAATCGCTCAGGCAAGAGTTTCCTGATGTGATTATTGGATACTCAGATCATTGCAAACCAGATGAATGCTGCGATGTAATAAAAAGCGCATATATTCTTGGTGCTCATGTTGTGGAGAAGCACTTCACACTCGACAAGACATTGCCTGGCAATGATCACTATCATGCTATGGACCCTGCTGATGTCAGAAAGATATTTTCCGGAATTGAATTTGTTGAGTCGCTATTGGGAAATAATAGTCTTACTTTTTCTGATACAGAAGCCGCAGCTCGTCTTAATGCTCGAAGATCTATTGTTGCGGCGGTTGATATTCCTGTAGGAACTAAGATCACTCGAGAAATGCTGACTTTCAAACGCCCAGGAACCGGTATTTCTCCAAAGAACATTGATTTAGTCTTGGGAAAGACGGCTTCTGTCGATATTGCTGAAGATACATTAATAGATATAAGTGCATTAAATTAAATTCATTAGTCAAATGACAAAAGCAAAGAATAAAACAAAAAGAGATCGAAGCTCATGGATTGACCACTTTATAGTCGTAGTCGTTTGCATTCTTGGCGCATCAGTGATTTACTTGCTGCAACAAACATTGTCAATCGACAACGATATCGATTTAGTCAAACAGCAGATTAGCAGTATTTTGCAAGTTGTGCACGGTTCTGACTTGAATGCGGTAGAGGCAACTCAAGATTATTTCAATATGATCGACTCAAAAATTAATAGCGCTGTTGATCAGTTATTTGTAATTGCAGGACTCCCACTTGCTATCTTTACGATATATAGCGCATTTCTTGCTTTTAGAGCGCCGAAAGATATTGAAAACCAATTAAAAGAATTAAGGCAAGAATTAGATTCAGCTAGACAAATAAATTTTGAACTTAACAAGCAAAATGAACAAAAAGTCTCAGAAGCTGAATTCCAAAGAAAACTGTTGGATGCAACATACAGAAATAAACCCTATGTGAAAATCGAACAATTAAATAATCTAGCAGATGAATATCCAGATAGATGGGAAATATATGCGGAATTAGGCTTTGTTTACGATGATTTAAAAGAATATGATAAAGCAATATCGAATTATGAATTAGCCTACAAAAATGGATGGCGTGGACGTTTATATAACAATGCCATGGCAGTTGCATTTTCAAACAAAGGAGACAATCAAAAAGCAATCGAATTGTTTAGTTTAGCAATCGATGAAGAGTCAAACGATTCAGATTTATATGTAAACCGGGCAGTTTCTTATTCTGATATTGCTGATTTCAAGAGCGCGTTTAAGGATCTCGATAAGGCCATCAATTTAAATCCCTTAAATGTAAACGCATTTATTAATAAAACGCATATACTAATTGATTATATTCAATCTAAACGATATAAGCCTTCAGAGCTAATCGAATTATCCACTATAGCAATAGAGAGTGCTAGACGAGCGCAGCAGTTAGACCCGACAGATATTTCAATCAAAGAGTTAGCCGCCAAAACACAAAAGAAAATAGAGGCGTATCTCGGCTCTAAAAATACATGGGAATTAGTCGCTAAAATTGATGAAAGAATAGGCGATTTAGAAGCCGAAGGCAGTAATTATCTTGCTGCAATTGAGTCGTATATTAGCAGTATCTCGAATGTTCTAAAATCTGAAGCAGAAGTACTAAACGGGAAGTCGTTTAAAGTAGATGAGTTTATTTCTTCTATTTCGGCATATGACAAACTAATTAATACATTGTGCTTACAAGAAATAAAATACATGGTGGATGAAAAAATAGATATATCTTTGGAAGTGGGAGCTAAGCTGTTAATAGAAGCTAGCAATATGTACAAGAATAAAGATGTGCTTGCAGCTGAAAGAATTTTTCTCTTTATGTCTTATGTAAAATTGTGTCCACTTGCTGCTAGGGCAAAGATATGGCTTTCTTATTTAGTTCGAAGAGAAGAAAGTAGGGAATGTTCTAGTCAGGCTATTGAATTATTGGAAGATATTGGGGAGGATTTTCGATCAGGTATTTGGTCGATGAACTACGCTCTTTGTTTGATTTGTGATTCAAACAGTAAGCTCAGTACCCTTAAAGCTATAGAGATACTTCAAAAGGATACAAATGGCGCAAAAGAGATTTTCAAATGGTGGTCATGCAGGGAGGTTGTTGGGAGGAAAGAGAGCAATTTCGCACTTCTTCTTTTAGCGATCGCAGGATTTAGAGATTTGGGGGACACTAAATCTCTAAAAAAACGCTTTAGGCAGGCGAAGAAAGATGGCTATTCCTTGCGATATTTAAAAACAGTACATTCATTAGAAGATAAATAAAGATTCCTTAAAGTCCATAGTTCCATAGGGGTTTCAGAAAATTCGTAGCTTCTTTAGGGGCATCCGATTTAATGTGTGACAAAATCATTTTAAAACAGTCTTTGAATAGGTGAAACAGTTTGTTTCTAACAAATATTTTGATTTAAAGCCTATATATAACAATAATGATCTAACCCCTCAATGCAGGATTATCGATAAAGTGAATGCAAAGCTAAAAAACGAATACGTAAGAACTAACTATTTGAATAAGTGTTATACCTCATATATTAGGCAGGAAATAATTTCTGGATTTGAAGAGGTTCGTATGTTGACGCTCAATTCAATAAGTGATGTTTTGTCTGAGGTGCTGTTATATAAAGCAAAACCAGTGTCATCTCGACTCCTTAATAACTCGAATTATTCAAGATTATTTCCGAGAAGCGAAAGCGAATTAGACTGCATGCTTGCCGAGGCGGAAAACATTCCAAATGAATTATGTGTGCCAGCAGAGGAGGGGTTTGCTTCTTTTGAGGAGCGGATGGGATGGTAGATAAGAGGTTAAAACTCACGATGTCGTTTTAACTCCTCAATCTTTTTCTGATCTTGATTTATGAACGCTTATAGCAAGGAAGTCCGTTCAACTATCGTATCGATAAGTGCTGCGGTAAATATGGTGCTGGAAGCAAGGATAATACATCCCTTTCCCAGTACAGAAGCGTATTATGCTGTTAAAGGGGAGGGTACGTTATGCTTCGTATACGTAAGATTAAGGCAATGCGATTTAATTCATAATTCGCAGTTTTTCATCAGAATTTTTTAGCCAAAGTTTTCATAAGTTTAAGGAGTGCTAGGTTATGACAGCTCAAGCAAGATTGGAAGCATTCCGCCCATACGTTAAAAACAACGAATATATTCAGCTGGACATAAGGGATTCTTCAATTCGTTGTGCTGTTGCTTCGCTCTACGGTGGAAAGCAGGTAATGCATGAATCGTTTCCTTATGTTTCCCAAGCATTCGATAAAGCGCGTCAAATGTCACCGTTGCAGGTAGGTGAACCAACGGACTTTGAGGATGGCACCATTATTACTTTTGATACTTATTACCCTAGCTCATCAGGATTTATGGTATCAGGGGTAGTTTCCCTGGTTCACAAAGCAAGCGTAATCGACCAATTCATGGAAGCTTACACTCCTTCAGGTGAGCATTTTTCTGGTGGCGTTATTCGCGCTTATAACATTCAGCACGCGAGCTTCCCTAGTATTTTCAAGCTACCGGAAAGTTGTATGAGCGAGCCCTTGCAAATTGTTTGCGTAACAAATTACGTTACCGCAGAGGACGGCGTATTTCATTCGCTGCTGACATCTACGAACGTTAGTGCTGAATTTGTGCTTAATTCAGGTATTTCATCGGTTGCAGTAAAAGCGCCTGTGAAAAAGAATGCAGGGGCAGCGTTGCCTATTAATATCTGTTACAACCGCTCTCCTCTCTCTGAAGAAGATGTTGATTATACATATCAAGAAAGTTTTAACCCTGCAACAGGCAAGCAACGTTTGTGGGCACCTCTTGCAGCAGACGTGGTATTGGATGGGGTAGATTCCAATCCTTTCTATCAAATAGATATAACTACTTTTACCTTGAAAATGGATTCAGGTAAAGGTTTTGCTCAGTACATTATTGAGGGGCGGGAAGACAAGACTGTAAATGCCTTCACTAAAACCGATAAAGGGTTTTCTTTTAACTTGGACGAAGAGTGGAAGGCTGACGTACCTTCTAGTAGGCTTCCTGCACGCGACAGAATTGATCTTTACTTTAATGTCGCTTTTCAGCGGCAAAATGGCACTTTGGGCAGTTTAGATTTTTCTTCCAGGAGAAGCGAAACCTCTGGCGGCAATGTATCTTTAGGATGGCTTAATTTGCTGTGGGGTTGCGTAGCCAAAGGTACTTTAGTGCGCATGGCGGATGGCTCTGATTGTCCAATTGAAAATCTCCAGGTGGGAGATGTCATCAGGGATACGCAAGGACCCGTTCGTATCGCCAATATTATTAAGGGTGTTGAAGACTATGTATGGGTCATTCGTACCGAATCTGGTCTAGAGCTTCGTTGTAGTGAAGGGCATCCAATTCTTACTGATCAGGGTATGGTCGCTATTGAAGAACTGCACGGAGATATGAAACTTATTGATGCTAAGGGAACGTCGCAAACTATTGTAGGCATTTGGAAGGATTCCTATGGCGGGGAAGTGTACAACTTAGTTACTTCTCGTGAAGAAAACGATGAATTTATAGCCAATGGTCTGGTTGTTGGTGGTCAGGCGGCACAGGGCCATCTTGCCAAACTACGTGAGTCAGAAAAAGACATTGTGGATGACAGATTGGAATACGAACGTGAGACGTGGCGCACTGTTGTGGGCGGAGAGTTTTTTGAAGGCTAGGCAGAAACTAACGTATTAGAAAGAGGCACTAATATGAGTACTAATTTACGCGGTTCGTTTGCGCTTGCTTGTAGTGGATCTGTAGAAAATTGTGTTGAAATCGATGCGCCTTCGGGCGTTTCGTTTTCTTCTGGGGGTGTTTTCACTATAGGTGCAACCTTTTTAGTGTCTACCAATAAGGCAACGGGTATTCTTATACGCCAACAAGGGGTGTTTTCGCTTGGCCTTAATGAAGGTATGCCCATATTTAGTGCGGCTGATTTAGGCACATTTTCTGGTGATTCGGATACCGTCGTCCAGGCAAACACTTGGACAACGGTGGTGGTTTCTAGTGACGGATCTACCTTGAAACTTTACGTTGGTGGAGTCGAAGTGTATAGTGCTCCAATCAACGCTGCTTCAGTTGGCATAGATTCAGCTGAGACTACTCCTGCCAGAACGAATGCAGCTCCAGTTATGGCCGATGTTTCTACTCGTTGGGAAGCAGGGCTGATTTCAGGGTATATGCGCGAAATATTTGCGGTGTCTCGAGTGCTTTCCGCGGCGGAGATTTTATCGCAGGCATTTGCGAAACAAAGCTCCTTGAACAGCTTGGATTTGTTTGCAGACTTTAATTGCCGAATTCCTGCAGATAAAGGCAAAAGCAGCTTGCCTTTGCAGTTGAAAGGATCATGTGCGGCGGCGGACCTAGTGCGGGCGTTGGTGCCGGGGCAAACAGGGTATGCGTTGGCTCATCAAACAAAAGCACTCAAGCAGGCTTTTGCGAGCAATATCTTTACTGTCTATGCCAACGTGTTTACTAAGGTATCCACTGCCGTGGATGACGCCTATATCTTTTCATGCTGCCTGGTAGATAATGATGTTTCTCGCAAATCGGCGGCTGTGTTTGCTCTTGGTGTGACCGATCATTTGACTACGCCATTCGTGGAATATGGATCGCAACGCATCGAGTCATCGGTGAAGCTTAATTCTTCGCAATGGTATAGTTTGGCGCTTACGGTAAATGGGACAGCACTAACGCTATTTGTTGATGGGGAACAAGCGGCGCAAGCCACCCTGACCGAACCGCTTTCAATTACTGCAGAATGCTTGCCGGCGATAGGCGCAAATCTTGATTCAGCTGGTAAAGGTTTTGGCTCATTTGGTGGCTATATCGATTCGGTAGGGGTCTTTTCCGGCATTCTTTCTCAGGAAATATTGAAAGACTTTACTGAAACACCACCATTTATATTTGATGAAGGGTGTGTGGCTCTATGGCATTTTTCTTACGAACATCCGATTGATTTGAAGTCATTCAGGGCTGTTACCTTGGCAAACGATGCGAAAGTATGCTTGTGTCAAAATACTTTAAGAACCAAAGATTTACCTTCTTTTACTTTTAGAGAACCTACTGCTCAAAGCTCTTTAACCGAAGTGCAAACATGGCAAGCAGAAGCTGCTGCGCAAGTGTTGTTTGATAGTGTATACACCATGTTTGGCATTTATCCATCGCGTTGTGTGAAACAGGTATCAGATGGTATGCAAACTAGAAGCAGGCAAAGCGGTATGGATGAAGCGGTTTCTGCTGATATGCAAAAAGCTGATGAGTGGGTTAATGCCTCTGTCTCTTCGGGCTTTGTGAATAGTACCTACTATTCACCGGTGAGTGCGGCCTTGGATCTTGTGAGGGATACTCTTGTAGAACAAGCAGCTCCGCAAGCGCTTATTGAAACGGGAGAGGTTGCTTCTGCTGCTATTTCAGAAACTATCAGTTCGGCTGAATTTGGATCGTGCGCGGCAGTGCTAACAGAGACATTTTATGGCACTAGTACGATGGAACTCGTGGGTGGAATGGCACGTTTGGAAGCAATGTGGGAAGGTGTTTCGAGCTCAAGCTATCTTGATGCAGCTTCCTTTGCGTTTTTTATGAGCGCAGCGTCCTTCCAAATGAGCAATTGGGGCAAAAGTCACAAATCGCCAGAGGCGGATGACGATACCGACACCGATGATGGAGTAAAACTTCATTTGGAATCACTGCAGTTCTATTCGGACGACAATGTCAAAAAAGGTTCGGTGTGTATTTGTAGCGATTTTGGAAAAGATCCGGTACTACCGGAATATAAACGCAAGCAGCAATCAGGAGACGTGGCATTTGCGCGCATTGGCGCTTCAACGGTGCCACAGATTAAAGCAGAGTTTGAGGTAACGGCGGTAGAGGAGCCAACTTCAGTGCGCCTGAGGGCTTCAGTATATGGAGCCGATAATCTTTTAGGTGCATTGGATGAACAGAGCATAACGGTTACTTCTCCGGGAACCTATACGATTGATTTCCCGTTAAGCCATCATGCACTAGAAAAGGCTACGATAGGTGCTCACAACGTAACGTTTCAATGGTTTGCTGATGACGAATTGATGGGCTCGACCGAGCACAAGGTTCATGTACTCTATAAAACTCCCGTACATCCATGGACGGCTTTTGCTAAAAAAGAGAGCTCTGAACAATTGGAGGTTACAATTCCTGTACTTTCTTTGGTGGAGGAGTTACTTACGCAGGGTGGCATAGAACCTGGAGAGATTTCGGCCGAGGCTTTTTGTTCTGCTTATGTTGACTGGATTCAAAATAATCCAAAGCTACAAGGTGAGGACTGGGTAAAGGATTCGACGTTTGCGGCATGGGATAAGTTTCATCAAAGACTTTACTGTGATTTCCCTGCTTTTTCTTCATCGTATGAACAATCCTCTTCAACTTCAAAGATTTCTTTGGGAGCACTAGATTGCTCCTGTATAGGATTTTTGCTGGCAGTTTTGGAGGGGTTCAGCAATTTTTATATATCAATCATTTCTGCTTGCAGCGGTGGAGGTGCACTGCAAATCCGCGAAGCTGCTCCGTTTTCGTCAAACTCCCAACCGTCTTCATTTTTTGGTGTAGAACATACTGTTTTGGGAGTTCATGCCCCTAAAGAAGATTTCGATGCTGACCTTTTGTATGATGCGTACCTTGTGCCGCTATTTGAAGGTAAAAGTATATCGGTAAAAGGTTTACCGTTTACCTTGAGCAATGATGAGCTTGATTATGTGGCTCGTACTGAATCTTCTTCCTATCGGAATCTAGTGTGTGATGTTGGCTCTTCGTGTGTGCAATCACTAGTGCTAGCTTCTCTTTTGGTCGATAAACTTCCCTTGGAGCGTATTTCCTATAACACAACAGTAAACAAGTTTCTTGTTTTGCCTGGTAGACCAAAGTTTCTTCGTTCAGTACTAACTCAGCTGCCGCTTTCTCGCGTTTTAGTTCGCTGTCATGCGCTCAGTTTTGCTCACATAGAATTGTTTGTAACTGAAATAGGTAATAATTTGAATTCCGAAATAACTTCTTTAGAAGAGGCAGACTTTGCTCTAATGGCTCTTTGGCATGCAGTGTTTAGCAACAACTCCAATTTTGATGATTTCACGAATCCTAAACCGTCAGATGACGTTCAAGAATCATCACTATGTCTGTGTAAATCTTTTATAAATAGCTATACCTCAATGGATGTTAATGAGAAAGCGGCAACTATGAACGGCATTGTGAGATTGTTCAATAGTGCGCATGATAATTTAAGATTAGGCTGGTCAGACTGGAATTCTGCCATTCAGGAGAATTATGATCCCCAAGAATGGGTTCATGTTGTAAAGGGTAAGGATAGTTATATAATCGACTGTTCTTATGATTCCTTAGAACCCAAAGACGAATATTTTGATGGGCTTCCAAGTCCAATAGGGGAAGGCTTTTATTTATTAAACCCAGAAGATGCTTTGTGTTTGCGGTGTTTAAAAAACCAACAAATAATAATCGACAAAAACGCGATAGTGCGCCCCCGTGCAGGGATTGCAAATAATTCAGACAACGGCCTCGGTTTAGAAGATGGAAGAAGGCGTTTTCTTTATTCGTCTTCTAATGAATGGGAAATGAGTGATGTAGAGATTTCAACCGCATATGACGAAGCCGTTTACTATTTTAATCCAGATGTTCAAGAAGAGTGGAGTCGCCTTCAAGTCCAAACGCTATAGTATGAGAGCCAGGTGCGGCTCTTCGTTCGGCAGGGCTTCTGTTTATATGAATAGATATCCTACTAACGATTGCGCTTATATTATTTTAAGGATAATTTTAGGAACTAGCTGCTCTATCGTGCTGTTTAGTCGGTTTATTGCTGGATGTGTAGAACAGCTGATCAGTAGGTAGTAACAGCGTTTACGGCTATGCTTCCATTGCTGAGATGTGATTGTAATGCAATACGTAATTTACAAGTCCGCTCCCAAGAATTGCAGTTCTAAACAATCTGAAGAACTCAGAAGTGGAGTAATCTATTTGCTTAAATAATCACTTTTAAACTTCGATATTGAGAAAAAGCCCAGGAATCTGGGCTTTTTCAAGGAGTTGAGCTATGGATTCTAAAGACATGTTTGTCGTTTCTCGCAAGCCTACGCATCCTGGTGAAATGCTCCGAGAAGAATTTTTACCAGAGTATAATCTTTCGGTTGCACAGGCAGCTCATTTACTACATGTTTCGCGCCAGTCAGTTAATGAATTAGTGCGAGAACGTAGGTCGGTTAGTGCTGATATGGCTGTGCGTTTGGCGCGCCTGTTTGGAACATCTCCACAATATTGGCTTAATATGCAACGTAATATCGACCTGTGGAATGCCCTTGATTTACATGGAGAGGATTTGTCAAAGGTAGAGCCACTTGTTGCGGTTGGCTAATTGGGTTATAGACATAAGTCAATTAATAGTTTCGATGGATTAATGCAGTTTATGCTTCTTCAAGAATAGTTTGACAGTAATGAAGCAAATTCGGAACATCTTTATCGACTGTTGCCATTACGATTGAAGGGTCTACCTTGGTGTAACCATGTACAATTACATTTCGAAGTCCTGCCATTTGATGCCAGGGTATATTTGGATAAAATTCTTCTAGTTCGCTGCGCGAGCGTTGAACCGATTCGCCAATCTGACACAAAGGCATTAGTAATAAGTCTGCGTGATCGTTGTTTGTTGTTAACGAACTAAGGGTGATATCATATTGTTTTTTGCGACGTTCAATCGTTTTGCAAAGATCGGCAATTTCTTGAATCGTAGATAGAATTTCTTCTTTATTCTTGTTCATAAATTAAAATCCCATCTTTTTCGGCTTTACTTCTGATTGAGTCTTTCAGTCCTGCTCTTGTAACAACATCGCATGAAACACCAAATCTCTTTTCTAGAGCATCAGTAAGTCCGCATAAATCAAATAGCGAAAAACCTTCTTTTACGTCAAGAAAGATATCTATATCAGAACTTTGATTAGAATTACCGCGTGCTTGTGAACCAAAAAGATAAGCCCTCTTTAATGGATAAGAACTTGCTTCTTGTGCGAATCCAAATGATATGTCTTGTACGGTAAGCATGGTTCAATTATACAAAACATATAAAACGCAAAAGAAGAATCGCCTCAGATATATTCGAGCAAATTTTATTTACGAGTTTTAGTTTTTCCGTTTTGTTGTCGGAAAACTCCCATATATTAGATATTTTTCGTAACAATCGCGATCGCTGTGTTCTTTTACCTGAAACGTGCTAGTTACATTACGGTGATAGGTTTTCGTTAGTGAGATGCTCTCTGGCCGCCGAATGACGAAATGATCGAAAACGATCTTTGGATTATGCGTTTGGTGTGCTTTAAGAAGTTGCATAGGAGCCGTAATGAGTTCAAAAAAATCAAAGAAAAATACTCGCCAAGCACAAGAAACGAAACAAACATTAAGGCAGCGTAAGTTTGCTCTTGGGCTCAGTATTATAGCGGGTGTTATTGCGCTTGCTTGCGTTGTGGTTTGTATTATGGCATCTCAGCTCTTCTGGATGTTGGTGTTCTGGTTATTTACTGTCGTAATTATTTATTTCTCCAAGAAACAATTTGAATATATTCGCAACTGTCAAGTGAAGTAACGCTCAAGCAAATTTGGCGAATTAGCACCATGTTATTAGCTCCACGCTAGCGAACTGGTTTCGCGGTAAAGTCCCGAATTTTAGTGGATGGCAGCGGGGCGCTCAGTGAAGGATGCGGATAAAAGATACAGGTAAAAGATCAGAAGCAAGACACTTAGCACATTCCCTTTTTCCAAGGCTTCCAACAGTGCTTAATATCGTTGATATATTCTTCAACATGATTGGCTTGCAGGTCTGTTATCTCAACCACTTCATTATTAAGTGTTTCTATTAAAGCTCTTTGGGTTGGGGCATGGGTCACTGGGGGATAAGAAGAGTTGCTAGGTGTAATAGTCCCTGAATTTACCCAAAGAGTTCCAGCGACTGCTAATGTTGCAACGCCGAGTGTCCATGCGCAAGCAACTCCCATGAAAGCCCATTTATTGCGAAAAATACCAATTTGTGTCTTGTTTTGTTTTGGAGAAGCCGCATTATTGGGGGAGTATCCACTTTGTGGTTTTGGAGAAGCTGGTTCATTTTCTTGGAAAAGCGCCTCAAGAGGTGAAGTGCTTTCTTTGTTTTCTTGTATTAGGGCGTTAAGTTTCTTACCCAAGGAGTATCCTCGCTCTTGGGTTTTCTGTTCCTGCGTGTTGCGGTTTAAAGCGTCTTGATTTGGTATGTTTTGCCTTGCGCTCATGTCTTGATGCTAAACACTGAAGCCAACTTTAAGTCAATGGTCTAGTGCGCTCATCAAGTCTTGCACACAACTTCGTCACCAAAATTACCTAAAGTGTTCAAAGTTATTCGCAGGTATGACATTTGCTAAAATTCTGACTCATGGAACCAGCTGTCACCATAGTTACGTTATTGATCGCACTGCCTGCCTGCTTTTTAGGAGGACTTCTTAACGCTATTAGTGGGGGAGGCGGCTTTATTACGGTGCCTGCATTAATGCTTGCTGGGCTTCCGGCTCATTTTGCGCTGAGCACCGATAAAATTCAGTCTTTTTTTGGGATGGCAACGGCAAGTTTTCGCTTTATCAAAAGTGGCCTTATCTATTGGAAAGTTATCCTCCCCGCGATTCCTGCAGCACTTGTTGGGTCGGCTTGTGGAACAAGCCTTGTTGTTTTGATAGATGCTGAAATTCTGCAGTGGCTTTTAATGATTATCCTTCCTATAGTTGCCTACATTACGCTCAGTAAGCACTTCAAGCGGGTAGCTAGCGAAAGCGATGATCCTATAACGCCTAAGCAGCGCATCATTTGCGTTCTCTGCGCTTTTGTCATAGGTGCTTATGATGGATTTTACGGGCCAGGGAGTGGAACGTTTCTTACGATTGCCTTTACCTTTGCAGCAAGTATGGGCGTTATTCGCGCCAACGCTCACTCGAAACTGCTTAACTTAACCACCAACATTGGTGCCATAGTAGTGTTTGCTCTCAATGGAAAAATCCTTCTAGGGCTAGCTATTGCATGCGGCATTGCAAATATGATTGGCGCTTGGTTTGGTGCGGGCTTGGTGATGAAAAAAGGAATCAATATCGCACGTCCTTGTATTTTGCTTGCTCTTGGTCTTTTAGCAATAAAGCTTATTGGTGAGCAACTGGGATTCTTTTAATGCTTTCGATCCGAATAGGCATTTGGAATTTTTCAAATTAAGCTCTCAACGCAGGAGTCTTCCAGGAGTATTCCTGTAGTTTGGGTTTTTATAGATGGAATTGTCCTAAGAGGAAATCTACTCTTTATGATTGTAATGTACGGATAAATTACGTACAATAAAGCTATCAACTGAAAGGGGTGATAATATGCCTGTTGCTGCAGAGAAAGAAGAAAAGAACAGCAGGATGGATCTTAGGTTGACTCATAGCCAGCGTTCGGCCTACGAAAAAGCTGCTTCATTAAAGGGGCAAACCTTAACACAATGGAGCGTTGCACATTTAGATGAAGCTGCACGCTATGATATTGAGCAGGCTAGATTAACTGTGCTGAGTGATAACGAGTTTGAATTATTTTGCCACGCATTAGATGAGTCTATGCCTAAAGCCGCTCAAGACCTCTTAGCGCGTGATGAAATTTGGGAATAAGTATGTTTTCGCGCCCAGTACAATATGAAGCCAAAAATTCTGAAGCTAATGCTTCTAAATCCTCTGGTTTTTCTTGCGGGGACAAGCTTGTAGACAACTGGTTTGCCAAACACGCTAAGCATGCAAAACAACGGGGTACGGCCGTAGTATATGTAAGTTACTGCGAGGGGAAAGTTGCGGGGTTTTATACGCTAAGTAGTCATTCCGTTGTACGAAATTCTATTCAAGGGGGATGGCTAAAACGGAATTCCCCAGAACAGGTTCCTGTCATTTTGTTAGGAATGATGGGTGTAGATGTTCACTATAAAGGGCGCGGACTGGGTGCCGCACTGCTTCGAGATGCTATCAAAAAGTCTTTGGAAATTGCCCAAATTATTGGGGCGAAGGCTTTATTGGTGGATCCAAGTAGCAAGTCCGCAGAAATGTTCTATGCGCATTTTGGCTTTAAAAAAATGCCCAGTGTTGATTCTGAGATCAATAGGATGTATTTACCGTTGAAGCTTTCTTAGAAAAGCGCTTCTAAGTTCTCCTAGGTGACATTAAATTCCATCGTTGTCTATTAAGCAAAGAGCTCAATTTTTTTCAAAAATCCACGAGTAAACCATAATTGAAAAAAATTTTCCTTGACTTGGCAATTTGTGCGAAGTAACCTAGTAAATTGTGTCTTTACACAAATTAGCCGGTTGCAACGAAGGAGGAAGTGACT
>USIG01000002.1 GCA_900554685.1 uncultured Cryptobacterium sp. | reverse complement strand
GTGTTACGGGCGCTTGCACCCAGCACCAGCGCGATATTGCTAACGCCGTAAAGCGCGCACGCGAAATGGCTCTTATGCCTTATGCTGTGCCTGCTGTAAGCGGCCGCGGTGATCGCCGTAATCGCTAAGAGGAGGATGGAATGAAAGTAATCCTTTTAGCTGAAGTTAAAGGCAAAGGTGGCGAAGGCGACGTTGTAGAGGTTGCTAACGGCTTTGCTAATAACTATTTATTCCCAAAGAATTTGGCTGTAGCTGCAACCAAAGGTAATTTGAAGCAGCTCGAACAGCGCAAGCACAACATTGCTGCTCGTGAAGAAAACCGTATTGAAGAAGCTAACAAAACCAAGGAAATCCTTGATGCTCTTACGGTTAAGGTTGAAGCTCGCGTAGGTGAAGAGGGTGTTCTCTTCGGCTCCGTAACCGCTCAGATGATTGCAGATGCAGTTAAGGCACAGGCAGATATCGATATTGATCGTCGCCGTGTTGAAATTAAGTCTGCTATTAAATCTGCTGGTACCCATCAGGTTGCAATTGCTCTGTATCGTGATATCAAGGCAAATCTGACCATCTTGGTTGGCGATGCTGATACGTTTGCTGCTGCAGAAGCAACCCAGGCACCTGCTGAGGCAGAAGCTGAAACTGCAGAAGAGGCTACTGAAGAAGCTGCAGAGTAAATAACAACTCAAAGTAGGCTTAATCATAGAGCTTTGAAGGTCGCTTAGTTTAGCTAAGCGACCTTTTTGTATAATTGCTGTAAGCAAGTATTAAAAGGATGGAAACTGTGCCGGATTCTCAGAACAACACTACTTCAGATATCAATAAAGCATTTCCTCAAAATGTGGAGGCTGAACAAACAGTACTTGCTGCTTGTTTGCTTTCAACAGGGGTATTTGAAGAAGTCTCCCTTAAGCTGAAACCGGAAAGTTTTTTCCGTCCTGCGCATCGTATTATTTTTGAAACCATGCGCGAGATGAATTCTCGCTCTATACCTATTGATGTCATTTCGGTTTCTGATAATTTGAAAGCAACGGGACAGCTTGAGGCAATTGGTGGTCAGTCTTATCTTTTAGAGCTGGCTGATAACACCTTTGCTTTTACCAGTTGGCAGCATCATGCAGAAATCGTAGCTCGTGATGCAATGCGTCGTGAACTCTTGCGTGCATCGGCGCAAATCAGTTCGCTTGCCTATGATTCACCAGCTGATCCTAAAGAATTGGTATCTCAAGCAGAAGCAGCACTTTTTAACGTTACAGAACAAACGGTAAGTTCTACCTTTAAAGATATTCAAACCCTCGTTATTGAAGCTAATGATGAAATTGCCGAAATGGCTAATCGTGCAGGCACTATGCAGGGTGTTCCTACCGGCTTTACTGATGTGGATAAGCTCTTTTGTGGCTTACGTGGCGGTGACTTAATTATTTTGGCGGCACGTCCTGCGGTAGGTAAAACCTCATTTGCTATGAATCTGGCAACTAATGCTGCTAAGTTGGGTTCAACAGTGGCGTTGTTCAGTTTGGAAATGTCTTCGGTGCAGATTACCCAACGTGTTTTGGCGGCTGAGGCAGGTATGAGCCTGTCGCGTTTGCGCGGCGGAATGCTTCAAGATAGCGACTGGAGTGAGTTGGTTCGTGTTTCGGCTGAGCTCTCTCAATACGACCTTTACGTGGACGATTCTCCTTCGCTTTCTATTGTTGAGCTTCGTACTAAAGCGCGACGAATGATGCGAAATAAAAAACAGGGCCTTATTATTGTCGACTATTTGCAGTTGATGCAGCCTGTAATTCCTCATCCTAATAATCGTGCGGTTGAAGTTGCTGAAATTTCTCGTGGTCTTAAAGTTCTTGCAAAGGAACTCAATGTTCCCATCCTCGCGCTTTCCCAGCTTTCTCGTGGAGTAGAAACGCGTACGGATAAACGTCCTATGCTTTCCGACTTGCGTGAATCTGGTTCAATCGAACAGGACGCGGACATTGTTATGTTTTTGGATAGAAGTACCTCTGAAGCCGAGGCGGAATCGGATAAGCGTCCCGACTGGGGTATGGCTGAACTTATTGTGGCAAAGCATCGTAATGGTCCTACTCGTGATATTCCTCTGACCTTTATTCCTGAATTTACTAAGTTCACGAATCATTTTGATGATTCAGGGTACTAATTTTTAAAATACTAATTATTGATGTTCTTGATTTTTGGTAAGGCTTGATACGCTTTCGCGTTACACTCTGTGTATGGATACGGTAACGTTCATACATGCTGCTGACCTTCATTTAGGGGCGCCTTTCAAGGGCCTTCGCTCTGTTGCGCCTGATTGGGCAGATGTTTTATTGCAGGCTATTCCTGAGGCTTTCCGTAAAGTGATTTCAACCGCTCTTACCGAACAGGTAGATTTTGTTGTGATTTCAGGGGATGTCTTCGATAATTCTCGTCCTTCTTATGCGGATTTTTCTCTGTTTATCAAAGGCTTACAGCAGCTCGACGACGCAGGCATTCCTGTGTATTTTGTCACGGGAAATCACGACCCTTACATTTCCTGGGACAACTCGTTTGCAAGTTTGCCTTCCAATGCGCATCTTCTTGGTGCAACTAAACCGGAATTTATTTGCTATAAGCGAGAGAATCAGCCACTAGCTCTCATTGGCGGGCGGGGATATTACACCCAGTCGTGGCCGGAAAAAGAAGATATTTCTGAGGGTATTTCACGTGAAACAGCTACCTGTGAGCTGGGGATTTACGCTCCTTTTATGATTGGTGTTATACACACCGGTCTTGATATCGACCTTACCCGATCGCCTGTAAGCCCCAAAAAACTTCTCAAACGCGATGTTGATTACTGGGCATGTGGGCATGTTCATCAGCCTCGAATTTTGCCTTCAAAAGATGATCCTCGTATTGTTTATTCGGGTTGCCCTCAAGGACGCGATATGAAAGAAGAAGGAGAGCATGGTATTTTCAAGGTAGAGCTTAGCTCTTCTGGAAATCATGAAGTTACCCGTAAAGTTGAATTTATTCCTACTGCGCAGGTGGCGTGGCAGCATATAGCACTAGATATCTCTGAATGCGCAACGATTGCGGATATAGAAGAGAAAATAATTAGCGCTGAATTTGCCTATAACGCGCAAACCCGTGCTCAACGCATGATATTTCGCATTACTCTTACTGGTCATTCTTCTCTTCATACCGAATTAAGCTTCTCGGTCTTGGAAGATGTGAGAAGTGCTTTAAATGACGGTTACCCTTTCTTCTACGTTGATGCTCTTTTTAACAAGACATTACCGTGCATGAGTTATAAAACACTGCGTAAAGAGGGGCTGTTTCCTGCGGTATATCTTGAAGCGATGGATGGATGTCGCAAGGAAAAAGAGGCAGTGCTGCTTGATTTAGAAAAACAGTTTTATCAACAAGATATTTCACTGCCTAGTTCCCTGGAAACGAAATACGAAGAGCTTTGCAGTGAAGCGGAAACACTGGTGCTTGATTTATTAGGACAGGATGATAAGCGATGGTAAAAAAGCCGTTTGAAAAAACAAAGCCATCGCATTCTAAAAAGATTCAAGCAACGAGAGATTCTTTGCCAAAGTATTTTCTTGAACATATCAAGATGACAAGTTTTGGTAAGTTCGCCAACGTTATCGTGGGACCTTTTGGTCCTGGGATGAATGTTGTTTTTGGGCCTAACGAGGCAGGCAAAACAACTCTTAATGAACTGGTGAAAGGAGTTTTGTTTGGATGGCCTGCTGCGCGAGGAGACGCTAATCCTTATCGTCCCGAAAACGCAGAACGAACAGGGAGTTTGTTTTTTAAAGACAGCGCATCGGGGGAAGTTGTAGAGCTTAAAAGAATCAAGAATTCAGATGAGCTTAACCCGCCAGCACCGCTTCTAACCAATATAGATAGAGAAACCTATGAAACTATGTTTTCTCTTACGAGTGACGAATTATTAAGGTTGGATCGTCACAGTGATATTACTGCCCGTCTTTTAACAGCGGGATCGGGCACCTCTTCATCGCCAGCTCATGCTCTAGAGGAAATAGAGGCTCGCATCAAGGCGCTCACTTCGCGCTCTTCGCAAATACCCCTAGCGATTGGTACGTTAAAAGCGCAACAGGCTCGCCTGCGCCAAACAGTAAATGAGGGAAGAAAAGGAGCAGATGCCCTACGCGAAGAAGAGCAGCTTCTCTCTTCGCTGCGCCCTCGTAGAGACATGATGCAAGAGACGCAAGAAACTTTAAACAAGGAAATAGAGCAACTCAATCAGGCTGCTGCTCATGTTTCTTCTCTTGAGGGGCGAATTGATTCTTTAGAGCACGATTATGAAGAGTCATTCCATGTTGGCACGTCAGCTTCTGGTACGGGTGTTGGTGACCCCGATAAAGAAATTGCAGAGTTGGTGGATCTCACGCAGGCAGAGGAATATCATCTTCGCGATACCCTTGATGAATTCGACGAACATCGCGCAAAGTTGGAGCATAGTGTCGATAAAGCACGTGAAGCGCTCAGTGCTTCGCAAGCAGAGTTTGAGTTTCATGTTGAGGATGGAAGGCTTCAACAAAACTATGCGCGCGCTCGAAAACAACGGTGGGTTCAGCTTGGGTTTGCCATTGTGGTTCCTATTCTCATGGCGTTAGTTGGGCTGTATATCATTGATCTTGCTCGAAAAACCATCGGAGCAACCTATTTTATCGTGGGAGTTGTGCTGGTATTGGTTGCCCTTCTTCTTGCTGTTGTTGGAATAGTAATCAGTATTCGGCCAACAAGAACCGAAGAAGAATGGGAAGACGAGCGCTCAAAAAAAGAATGGGTAATGCAGCAAGACTCGAAGACCTTGGAAGTTTGCCAACGTCAAGCAAAGGATTACGCGGCTAGTATAACCGCTTATCTGGAAAATCATGGACTGGCGGCTGCCCTTGGCTCAACTCGTCGAGCACGCAGATTGTTAGATCAAGCACGAGAATATCGGAGTGCTTGCGACTTAGCTGAACAAGAAAAACGTGCCCAAGCGCTCCATAGATCTTCCCTTAAGCGTGATCTTGATCAAGCTCGCCAAAAACGAGAGGAAGTTTTTCTTTCCGTTGGTCTTGATTCGGGAGCCGATATTGACGAAATCAACCAACTGATTGAAACAAAATCTGCTCAACGTTCCAAAACAGTGCAAATGATCGGAGAAACCGAGCGCCAAATTGGTGAGATATCTGAGCGTCTTGCTGCTGCAAGAAAAAATAATTCGTTTGATGAAGCGAAATTCGAAAACGAAACAATTGAAACGCGTCTTAAGGATTCCTATCGAGAATTAGCTGTTCTTCTTTTAGCTCAGCGAACCCTTGAAGAGGCAATAGCGCAATGGGAGCGGAAAAGCCAACCCGAGGTATACCGTTGTGCATCACGTTTGTTTTCCCAGATGACAGGTGGTGTTTGGCAGACTGTACGCATGAATTCTCAAGGGGATATTGAGGTTGTCGATGCTATAAAAACAACGCGCCCCCCTCATCTGCTCTCTCTTGGGACGCGTCAGCAGCTGTATTTGAGTTTGCGCATTGCTCTTCTTATGACGGCAGAAAATGTGGGTCGCGGACTTCCGCTTATGTGTGATGATATCTTGGTGAACTTTGACGACACTCGACGAATTCAAGCGATAGAGGCTCTGTTAGAACTTGCTAAAAAGCGGCAGATTATTTTATTTACCTGTCATGAAGACATCGCAGCTTTGATAGCCAGTGCTGATTCGAGCGCTAAATTGATTGAACTGTAGTATTATTCCTGTGTTAGAGCAGTTTTTAACTGATTTATCGCGTACAATCTAACTTTGTGCAAGCGCAACTATTAAGCCTTGCAATTAGGTAGCAATACATTGAAAGGACCTTACATGCCAAGCACGGTTCTCCTTGGCGCTCAATGGGGCGACGAGGGAAAAGGCAAAATCACCGACTTAATTTCGAGTGATTACGATTATGTTGTTCGATATCAAGGAGGAAATAACGCCGGACATACGGTAATCCATGGCGATACCAAACTTGCCCTCCATCTGATTCCTTCAGGGGTAATGTATGATCACATCACTCCTGTTATTGGTAATGGTTGCGTTATTGACCCTAAAGTTCTCGTTGAGGAAATGAAGATGCTGGAAGACACTGGTTTTCCTTGCGATCGTCTTCGTATTTCTTGCGATGCTCATATCATTATGCCTTACCACATTGATTTAGATGGTGCATCGGAACGTCATCTTGGTAAACATAAAATCGGTACGACAAATCGCGGTATCGGTCCTGCTTATGAAGATAAATATGCCCGCAACGGTATTCGTGTTCAGGATTTGCTTGATGAGAAAATCTTCCGTGAAAAGCTTGAAGCAGCCCTTGCTATCAAGAATCAAATCCTTACCAAGATATACGGCTTAAAACCTTATACGGTTGACCAGATCTGTGAGATGTATTTGCCTTATGCTGAGGTTATGCGCAAGCATATGGCAGAAACAACCCAGATGCTCAATGCTGCCTTGCGCGAAAACAAAAACATCTTGTTTGAAGGTGCACAGGGTACCATGCTTGATATCGACCATGGCACCTATCCTTTTGTTACCTCATCTTCCTGCTGCGCTGGCGGCGCTCCTACGGGCTCTGGCGTAGGACCTAAGGCAATCGACAAGGTATTAGGTATCGCAAAGGCCTATATTACGCGAGTTGGTTCTGGTCCTTTCCCTACCGAACTTCATGATGAAACAGGCGAATTGTTGTGCAAGGTAGGTGGCGAGTACGGCGTTACAACGGGTCGTAAGCGTCGCTGCGGTTGGTTTGATGCTGTTCAGGCTCGCTATGCGGTGGAAGTAAATTCTATGACCGATATGGCTCTTACCAAGCTCGACGTGCTTTCCTGTGTGCCGACTATTAAGGTTTGTGTGGGATATGAGGCTGACGGTGTTCGCTACGACTATTTCCCGATGCAGCATTCGGTTATCTATCCTAAAAATGTAACTCCTATCTATGAGGAGCTTCCTGGTTGGGAAGGCGTCGATATTTCTGATTGTAAGAAGTTTGAAGACCTTCCTGTTAATGCGCAGCGCTATGTTACCTATCTTGAAGAGGTAACGGGTGTTCATGCTTCCCTCATTGCGGTAGGTCCTGATAGAAACCAAACCATCTTCAACGGTTGGGAATCTCGCTAAAAAGATGAGCTTTTTCGGTGAGAATAAGCTTTAAGAAAAAGCACCTTCGTAGGTTTCTGCGGAGGTGCTTTAATATAAGGAAGAGAAATTTCATACGTTTCTTACAGTAACGACATATCGTAGAGTGCAAGTTACTTACGAAAGATGCAGTAACTTTTCTACAAAGCGAAAGGTAAAACAGTGAACATTCTTGTTCTTGGCGGCGGCGGTCGCGAACATGCCATTGCGTGGGCGCTTTCTCAGTCTTCTCAATGCGACCAGCTCTTTGTTGCTCCTGGTAATGGAGGCACTGCTTCAATTGCTCAGAATGTAAAAAATCTTGATATCGAAGATGGCGAAGCTCTCTGTTCATTTGCAAAGGATCATGAAATCGGACTGGTAGTTATAGGTCCTGAAGCTCCTTTGGTTGCAGGAGTAGCCGACATTATTCGCATGGAAGGTATTCCGGTGTTTGGGCCGGATGCACAGGGCGCACAGCTCGAAGGATCTAAAACATATTCAAAAGAGTTCATGGAAGCTAATGGCATTCCTACCGCTCGCTATGCAAGCTTTACAAACGCCGCAGAAGCACGCGCTTACTGCGAGGAACTCGGTGCTCCTTTGGTTGTTAAAGCAGACGGTCTTGCAGCAGGTAAAGGTGTTATTGTTGCTGAAACGCTTGATGCTGCTCTTGATGCTGTTGAAGGATGCTTTAGCGGAACGTTTGGCGAAGCGGGAAGCCGCGTGGTTATTGAAGAAATGCTCACCGGCCCCGAATGCTCTTTGCTTGCGTTTGTTTCAAAGGGAAAAGCATTTTGTATGGCTCCCGCGCAAGATCACAAACGTGCCTATGATGGTGATCTTGGTCCCAACACTGGCGGTATGGGCGTATACTCTCCTGTTCCTATCGTCAGCGATGACGAAATGGCGGCAATGGTTTCTATTATGGAAACGGCCGCTGCCGCAACAGCAAAAGATCCTTTCGTAAACGATTATCGAGGATGTTTGTATGGTGGGTTTATGCTCACTCCAGAAGGTCCTAAAGTTTTGGAATTTAATGCCCGTTTCGGAGACCCTGAAACCCAGGTAGTTCTTCCGCGCCTTCAGGGTGATTTGGTAGAAATTATGCTTGCGGTTGCCCAAGGACGACCTGAAGATATCGAGCTGTCTTGGTCGAATAAGTGGGCGGTAAGCGTTGTGCTTGCAAGCGGTGGCTATCCTGGTTCTTATGAAAAGGGCAAGGTAATCCTTGGTGTTTCAGAGGCCGAGCGTATGGATGATGTAATTGTTTTCCATGCGGGTACAGCGTTAAACAATGATGGAGAGCTTATTACCGCAGGAGGTCGTGTTCTTAACGTGGTAGCGCTTGGAGATACATTTGAGGATGCTCGTAATCGTGCTTATGAAGCGTGCAATCTCATCAAATTTGAAGATATGCAGTTCCGCAGTGACATCGGAAAACGCGCTCTTCTTGGCCGCAGTGCGTGGGATGCTTAAAATTTGTACTTGACGGATTAAAAAAGAATCGGTACAATTTCGTTTCGCGTCAGACATAAGGCGTAACTGGTTGGGTAGCTCAGCTGGTAGAGCAGCGGATTGAAAATCCGCGTGTCGCGGGTTCAAGTCCCGCCCCGACCACCATTTCGATTCTAAAGCCCCGCATAGCGGGGCTTTTTTCGCATAAGGAGCTATTGAAACAAAAAATAGGGGAATATTCTTACATTTCTCGGGGCGTTCAAAGGCCTTTGTTAAAATATCTAAAAATGTGAAAGAAGGACCAATGATCGATTTTTCTATTCAGGGCATATATCCTCCTTCGCTTCAGGCGCTTGTTGACGGAAAGGTTGCAAGTCGTATTCAGGGCAAGGATGCTACCCTCTATAATTTTTCCGAAGATGCACAAGCGTGTGCTGAAGAATATATGGGCTGGGCAACGTTGGCTACCAATCCTCCGTATCCTCTTGAGGAGATTCAGTCGTTTGCCGATGAGATGATTGCGGGCGGTTTAAAAGACGTGGTGCTCATTGGTCAGGGCGGTTCGACTCAGGCACCTATGACGCTTACCAAATACAACAAGCCCGATTCTTCCTCTGTTTCTTTCAAAACACTAGATTCGGTTTCTCCTGTGCGCGTTCGTACGATTATGTCTCAGTGTGATCCCGAGCATACTTTGGTTATTCAGTCTTCAAAGTCAGGCGGCACGATCGAGCCTTCTTTGGTCATGAAGGCGGTACGTGAAGTATTAGCGGAAAGTCTTCCCAAAGAAGATATTCCAAAGCATTTGGTTGCTATTACTGACCCTGGTTCCGAGTTGGAAAAGCGCGCCCGTGAAGAAGGGTGGGCAAAGCTCTTTTTAGGTGAGCCTACCGTAGGAGGCCGCTATTCTGCCCTTTCGGTTTTTGGTCTTGTTCCTGCCGCTCTTGTAGGAATTGATATTTCTTCCCTTATCGAAAGCGCTCGCGAAGCTGAGTTGGCGTGTGCTTGCGATGATCTTGATAATCCTGCTTCTAATTTGGCGGCGTTTTTGTTCGATACCTATGAGCGTGGTCGCGATAAATTTTCGCTTTTTACGCCAAAACGCGGTCGTGTTTTAGGTTTATGGATAGAGCAGCTGGTAGCTGAAAGTTTAGGTAAAAATGGCTATGGAATTTTACCTAACATTGAAGTTGATTCCCTTGTTTTACAGGAAGATCCTAAAGATCGTACCGTTATTACCTACAACACTAAAACTGATTTATGGGACGATCGCCAAAACTTCAACCATGCTCTTGAATTTTTGGATCCTGCTATTCCACAGATGCATTTTAAAGTGCTTAATGTAGAGGATTTGGCCGCACATTTTGTTATGTGGGAATATGCTATTGCGATGGTTGGCTATCTTATGAAGGTTTGTCCGTTTGACCAGCCAGACGTAGCGGTAGCTAAAGCAGAGGTACTCCACATTCTTTCCGAGGGTGCTCGCGAGCCAGAATTCGTACAAGATGGCTTGGATTCGGTACCGGTTGGTAAGGTTGAAGTACATGTTTCTGATTCTTTGCGCGATAAGGTGGCTGAGCCAAGTCTTGATGCAGTTTTGAGTGCGTTGTTTGGCAGTATTGAGCCAGGTGATTACTTCTCCTTTAACGCCTTTTTACCCTTTGCTGGTGAAGGACGCCGTGAAGCGATCGAGGAAATTCGTCACACGGTTGCCTCTCATTGTGGCGTTGCTTCGTGTTTGGAAATTGGTCCTCGTTATCTTCACTCTACTGGTCAGCTCCATAAGGGTGGTCCCAACAAGGGAGTATTCCTTATCCTGTCTGCCGACGAGCCTAAAGATATAGAAATCGACGACCCCCGTGCTCAGAGTTTGGGTGAGCTTGCCAAAGCGCAAGCATCAGGTGACTTTACTATCTTGTCATCACGTGGGCGTCGTTGTGTTCACATTCATCTTCCCGATAATTCCGCGGTCACTATTCGTGCATTAGCTAAAGCATTTAAGAAAGTGGTGTATGCATGAAGCGTGAGGCAGTAAAACTCACCATAACAGGCGTTGTACAAGGGGTGGGATTCCGCCCCTTTGTCTATCGTGAGGCTTGTTCTCATCACATTGTGGGATGGGTTATCAATACGGTCGAAGGCGTTATTGTTCACGCCGAGGGCGCCAGTAGTGATATTGACGCTTTTATTGTGGCACTCAGCGATTCAGCTCCGGCAGCTGCTCAGGTAAAAGAAATTGCCATTGAAGAAATACCTCTTGAGGGCTTCGATCAATTCGAAATTAGATTTTCCCAAGATAAGGAAACGCAAACAACTACCTTAGTCTCACCGGACTTAGCAACCTGTGACGCGTGCGTAAAGGAGCTGTTTGATCCTCAAAACCGCCGCTATCATTATCCTTTTATCAACTGCACTAATTGTGGTCCTCGCTTTACCATCATGACCAACTTGCCCTATGATCGCGCGCAAACGTCTATGGCACCGTTTACCATGTGTCCCGATTGTGAGCGCGAGTATCATGATCCAGCTGATAGGCGTTTTCATGCCCAGCCAGATGCTTGTTTTGTATGTGGCCCCCATCTTGGATGGGCAACTTCTGATTTAAAGACGCCTCTGACAGAAAACGATATAACCTGGGCGCACGATCGGGAAAAAAGCGATGAGCTTATCGCAAATGCAGTAGAAATGATTCGTGCGGGCAAAATCGTGGCAGTGAAGGGTCTTGGTGGTTACCATCTCGTCTGCGATGCCACTAACGCTTCAGCAATTGCGACCTTGCGCCAGAGAAAACGTCGTGAGGGTAAGGCGTTTGCGGTTATGGTGTCTTCTCTCGAGGAAGCTCGGCGTTTTTGCTATGTCAATGATGCGGAGGCATATCAACTGACTCAGCCTAGCCGTCCGATTGTGCTGCTGCAAAAACGGCCCGAGGTAACCTTTGCTCAGGGACTAGCTGATCTTCTTCCAGAATTAGGAGTAATGCTTCCCTCGACGCCAGTCCAGCATCTTCTTCTGCATGAATTTGGCGGAATGCTGGTGATGACTTCCGGAAACATTCACGACGAACCTATCGTAACTGATGAAAAGCAGGCTTTTTCTCAGCTTGGTGTGGTAGCTGATGCCTTTTTGGTTAACGATCGTGCTATTGAAGGGCGCTATGATGACTCGGTCTTGCGGGTGCTTTCAATAGGCTTAAATGCTGAAGGTTCCGAAGAAACTATCGTTCAGCTAGTACGGCGCGCTAGAGGGTTTGCGCCTCTGCCACTTGCCCTGCCTGGTTGCGCCCACCAAGAAGATGGTGCGGCACCTTCCCAAGAAGACCAGCAAGACCACCAGCTTACGCAGAGCAATGAAGAGTACGCTGAGTATAAAGAGCCCGACGAGCTTCTCGCGGTAGGCCCTGAACAAAAGAATACGTTTACGTATGTTCGTGCAAACCAAGCATTCGTTTCCCAACATATTGGAGATATGGAAAGCGTGGCGGTGATGGATGCCTGGCAAGAAACACGCTTGCGCTACGAGCAGCTTTTCAGGCTAAAGCCCAAACGTATTGTGTGCGATTATCATCCTGAATATCTCACTTCGAAATGGGCGCACGAACAAACTCTTCCTGTCTTGCAAGTCCAACATCATCATGCGCATATCCTTTCTGTTATGGGAGAGAATAATCTTGAAGGTCCAGTATGTGGATTTGCTTTTGATGGTACAGGCTATGGTCTTGACGGTGCGCTTTGGGGCGGCGAGGTATTGCTTTCGAATTTGCAAGCTTTTGAGCGCTTTGCAAACTTTGCCTATATTCCTCTACCGGGCGGTGCTGCTGCAATTAAAAACCCAGCGCGTATTGCCTATGGTGCTTTATGGGCATTTGACCTGCTTGATCATCCCGCTGCACAAATATGTATCACCTCATCTCTTTCTGAGGTTTCCGTTCTTGATCGAATGATTGAGCAGGGTATTAATTCCCCTCAGAGCTCTTCGGTTGGTCGTTTGTTCGATGCCGCTTCTGCTCTTTTAGGGATTTGTACAAAACCAAAGTATGAAGGGGAAGCAGCGATTCTTTTGGAGGCATGCCTCCATTCGTATCTTGCCCAGGGTGAAGACACCAGGGATTTTGCTCTTACCGCACAACAACGCGAAAAGCATTCAGAAGCGTATCGTATTGAGCTTATAAAAAATGTTGCAACTGAAAAAAGCAGTGCACAAGATACCTCGGTTTTGCTTTTGGATGCAGCGCCTTTGTTTAAGGCCCTTCTTGATGATATCCAGGCAGGTCTTCCTAAAGGCTTTATTGCGCAGTGTTTCCACGATGCGTTTGTTCGCGCAATTGTTGATTTAGCTGAATTGGTTCGTGGTGTTTATGGTATATCTTTGGTTGCTTTAGGAGGGGGTGTGTTTATGAATCGCTATCTCACCGAACGCGCGCTCGCGCAGTTGCAGGAACGTGGTTTCACGGTGGCGATGAATAAAGACCTGCCGCCGAACGATGCATCCATTTCTTATGGACAAGCTGTGCTAGGATGGCAGGCACAGACCAAGGAGTGATGTGAAATGTGCTTGGCTATTCCCGCACAAGTTAAATCTATTAATGAAAACAACCTTGCGACTGTCGATATTTTAGGTGTTACTCGTGAAGTCGCGCTTGACTTAACCCCCAGTGCTGAGGTGGGCAGTTATGTGCTTATTCATGCTGGATTTGCTATTGAAGTAGTAAGTGAAGAGGCAGCGCAAGAAACCTTAGACCTCATAAAGGAATTTCCCGAATTAGCTGATCTTGAGGCGGCGTCATAAGTACTTGTCTCTAAGACAGTACTGTGGTGCTGGAGCATAAAAGGTGACCGTTATGGATTTATCTGTATTTAAAGACCCTGAGCTTGCAAAGGGTCTCATTCATTCTATTCAGAAATGGGCCCCTGAACAGGCGACCCTTATGGAAGTATGTGGTACTCATACGGTAGCTATAGCCCGAAATGGCTTGCGTTCTATGATGCCTGAAGGAACTCGACTTGCCTCAGGACCGGGGTGCCCTGTATGCGTCACTTCCAATAAAGATATTGATACCGTTATCGCTCTAGCGCGAATTCCAGGCGTGAAGATAACCACGTTTGGCGATATGACCCGTGTTCCTGGCTCTACATCAAGTCTTTTAAAAGAGCAGGCAGCAGGACACGATATCAACATTGTCTATTCCCCTCTTGATGCGCTTAAAATTGCACAGGAAAATCCTGAAAGCGAAGTGGTTTTTGTTGGTGTTGGCTTTGAAACCACGACACCTTTAGTGGCAATGGCTATCAAACGTGCCCAGGCGCTTGGTTTGAAAAACTTCAGTGTTTTTGTGGCGCACAAAAACATGCCCAATGCTCTTGAGGCTATCGTTTCCGATCCTCACCTGAAAGTTGATGCTCTTATTCTGCCTGGTCATGTAAGTACTATTATCGGAATGAAGCCCTATGAGTTTTTGGCTGAAAAATATGGGGTACCAGGCGTTATTACTGGATTTGAGCCTGTTGATGTGCTGCAAGGCATTGCAATGATCATGCGCCAACTCCATGAAGGTCGTGCTGAAATTGAAATTGCCTACAAGCGCGGCGTTGAAGCGCAGGGCAATCCTGTTGCAATGGCAGCTATCGATGAAGTATTTGAAACGATCGATGCGACTTGGCGTGGCTTAGGCGTTATCCCTCAATCGGGATATGCTATCAGGCCAAAATATGCCATGTTTGATGCATTCAAACGCTTTCAGCCGGAAGTGGAGCCAACGCAAGAACCAAAAGGTTGTCGTTGTGGCGATGTACTGCGTGGGGCTATGGCACCTAACGAATGTCCTTTGTTCCGCCGAGTTTGCACACCTGAAAATCCTGTCGGTCCTTGTATGGTTTCTTCGGAAGGTTCCTGCGCGGCCTATTTCCGCTATTTGTAAGCCTTCATGGATTATTATTAGAAAAACTTATCAACACTAGAATTAAGAGCGATAAATAATAAGAAAAATTGATCATATACTCCCTGTTGTAAGAGGTTTAAACATCAAGTAAGGCACGCAAAAAGGCGCTCGCCAATAGCTGCCTGAAAGAAAGATGCCTGTCTACCAGCAGACAATTGTGTACCAGGCACCTATCCAATCAGATGGCAATATGTCCGTCTTGGAATTTCGTGAACGAGACTCTGCAATAAAGGAGACGTAAAATGGATGCTCGCAAAAATGAAGTCATGATAGTTACTGGGGCTGGTCAGATAAGTATGGCGATTGCCCGCCGTATGGGGTATGGCATGAAGATCGTGATGGGGGATAAAAATCCAGACAATGCTCAGGCTATTGCTGAGACGATGAATAACGCTGGTTATGATGTGGTACCTTTCGAGATGGATCTTTCAAATCGCGAATCTATCAAGGCGCTTATTAAAAAGGCCCAGGAGTTTGGCACGATTACAATGCTGGTAAATGGCGCAGGTGTTTCTCCAAGCCAGGCGCCTATCGAAGCAATTTTGCATGTTGATTTATATGGCACCGCAGTATTGCTTGAAGAGGTAGGAAAAGTTATTGCTCCCGGTGGGGTTGGCGTTACGATTTCGAGCCAATCAGGTCACCGTATGCCAGCGCTTAGTCCCGAACAGGACGAGCAGCTTGCCTGCACACCCACCGAAGAACTTCTTTCGCTTCCTCTGTTGCAGCCTGAAGCAATTCGTGACACTCTGCATGCTTATCAGCTTGCAAAACGATGCAATGAAAAGCGTGTTATGTCCGAAAGTGTGAAGTGGGGCAAAAAGGGCGCTCGTATTAACTCGATTTCACCAGGAATTATCGTAACTCCGCTGGCGATCGATGAATTTAATGGCATCCGAGGCGATTTTTACAAGAATATGTTTGCTCATTGTCCTGCTGGCCGTCCTGGTACAGCAGATGAGGTTGCAAATGTTGCGGAACTTTTGATGAGCGACAAGGGCGCTTTTATTACCGGCTCTGATTTCTTAGTTGATGGGGGCGCAACTGCAAGCTATTTCTACGGTCCTCTAAAGCCAGAAACTCAAGAATAGAAGCAAGAATCACAAGAATTACGAGAGAACAAGGAACACAACAGTGAACGGCGCAGAGCAAAAACGCGTACTGGGACAAAGCGGTATTAAAGTTTCACCTCTTGGCCTTGGCTGTATGGGGCTTACGCATGCATCGGGTGATCCTCTACCGCAAGAAGAGGCAGCGCGCGTTATCCGCGAGGCGTATGAGATGGGATATACCTTCTTCGATACCGCAGAATGTTATATAGGCACTGATGCTATAGGTAAAACTGTTTATAACGAAGATGCGGTAGGCAGAGCACTGCATCCGATACGTGACAAAGTGGTCATTGCTACAAAATTTGGCGTCCAGCATAACTCCGACAAGACGCTTTGTATGGACAGCCGTCCAGAAACTATTCGCACTTCTATCGAGGGCAGCTTAAAACGTTTAGGATGCGACTACATTGATCTGTACTATCAGCATCGCATCGATCCTGCGGTTGAGCCTGAAGAGGTGGCTCAGGTTATGGCTGACCTTATCAAGGAGGGTAAGATCCGCGCCTGGGGTATTTCGGAGGCTAATGAAGAATACCTGCGTCGCGCTAACGCGGTATGCCCGGTAGCAGCAGTGCAGAATCGTTACTCTATGTTGGCTCGATGGCACGAATCTTTGTTCTCAGTACTTGAAGAACTCAACATTGCTCTTGTGGCGTTTTCGCCTATGGCCAATGGGTTTCTTACCGGCGCATATTCTCCTCAAACATCCTTTGAAGGGGATCAGGACTATCGCGACGGTATGCCCCAATATACAAAAGAAGGATACGAAAAAGACCGAGCGGTATTAGATCTGATTCGCACATTCGCTCAAGAAAAGAACGCAACACCAGCGCAGATTTCGCTTGCGTGGATGTTGCGTAAAAAGTCTTGGATCATACCTATTCCTGGTAGCCGTAAGCCAAAGCGTTTGCGCGAAAACTTCGCTGCGGCAGCGGTTCAGCTTTCTTCTGAAGAAGTAAAACAGATTGACATTGCTCTTGATGGCATGGATCTGGCTGTCTTTGGTGGACATGTTGCGAAATAACACAGGCAAGCAAACGTAACGACGCGAACACGGTGTAGTGGATCATTGCGGAAAATGATCTGAGAACAATCGATCTTCTATAAAAGTAAATAATAAAGCTCCTTGAGATAAGCCATAATGAATTAGAAATGCTTATCGTAAGGGGCTTTTATGTTGTTGCGCCAATTAGAATATTTCTCCGCAGTGGTGGAGAGTGGCAGCTTTACTGAAGCAGCTAAGCATTGCTTTGTTTCTCAGTCTGCTATCTCTCAACAGGTAAAGGCTCTCGAAGAGGAATTAGGCACCACGCTACTTGAACGTAAAGGGAAGTTATTTACGCTCACTCCTGCGGGAGAACAGGTGCTTGCGGCAGCTCATGATGTACGGACGCGTATCGACCAAATGAAGCTAGCTCTTGCTCATCATTCTCGTGAAGAACAGCGCAAATTACGAATTGGGTATCTGAGTCGTTATGATGGTTGGGAAATTCAAGGGGCTCTTGCAGCCTTCACGTTGAAATATCCCTTCATTGAAACAAGCGCCGTGGCGGGCAGTCACGATGATCTTTATGAAATGCTGCTTTCTGGAGCAGTAGATATTGCCTTTAATGATCGTCGCCGTGAATTGTCCGACGAATTTGTCAATGAATATCTCATGACGCGGTATACCTACATTGAGGTTTCTGGCGCAAACGAGCTGTCCTACCGCGATTCTTTGGCTGTTTCTCAGCTTGGGGATACTCCCTGTATTCTGATCGCGAAACCCCAACAACGCGCTATCGAGCGTGATTACTACAAAAATGTGCTGAATTTTCCGAGTCCTTTTATTTTTGCTGAGAATCTCGAAGAAGCGCGCATGATGGTGGCGGGTAATCGGGGTTTTCTTCCTTTAGAGATAGGTGAAGAAACCCGCGAACAAGCACAATACGGGGGTGTGATAAAGCGCATCCCTCTGACCAATGCCGAAGGCAAGCTTTCCCGCACCTATTATGCATTCTGGCTTAAATCAAAAACCAATTGGCTCGTGAAAGAATTTGCAAGCATACTCAAAGAGCTTCTCTCTTAAGGCGCAGTTTTATAGGGGATATTCATAAGGGATTCCGAGAATTTTTACTAAAACCCTTGCGGGGGGGGGCAGCTGCTATCATAGATGCCAATACGACAGGTGTTGCTAATTTGTTGAATTACTGAGTTGAGATACATTGTAATTTGTCAGAGTAAAAGAATAATTATTTGAGATACTGATACTGCTTTTTGGCATACAGAGGAAGTAAGGGATATTTATGAGGGGAAGACCTGAGTTCAAGCTCGATCCACGGATTAAAACAGTATGGCGCATCAGTGATGTCATTGTGATAACTATCATTTTTGTGTGTGTCGCTCTTGTGGGTGTTATCGCCTGGCTTGCTGATGAGACAACGCATTTTTGGTCTGGTCCCTATTGCCTTATTTGTGTTTTGTTATATGTGGTGTGTTTGCTTCTTGACCTTTTCGCGATTACTCCTTTTAGATATTCGCGTTGGCGCTACCAGCTTTTCCCTGATTTTTTGGAAATCGAAAACGGTATTATCTGGCGCAAACACGTTGTTGTTCCGTTCATCCGTGTTCAGAATACCGACACGCGCCAAGGCCCTATTCTGCGAGCCTTTGGTTTGGCATCGGTTATGGTTTCAACCGCAGGAGCATCGTTTGAGATTCCTGGTCTCAACGCAGATGAAGCGGATCAGGTTCGCGATCGCGCAGCAGAATTGGCACGCATTGCGCGAGAGGACGTATGATGAACGACCAAACAAGCTCTTCCCAAGAAAGACGCATACCTTTGCATCATAGCTATATATGGCTCAGTGCGCTTCGTGCTCTTCCCTATGTTTTTGCTGGTGTGTTGTTTTCGGCTCTTTCGATTCTTTCTGAGATAGCCGATTATGTCGCAAAGCTTTTAGGAATTGACAACCTTGCATTTCTCCTTGTGTTTGCCTTTTGTATAGTGCTTACTTTGGTTATTGGCGGTTTTGCAGTTGGAGCGGCAGCTCTCGAGTATCGCTATAAATGGTACGAATTCGGTAGTGCAGAATTTAGTTTTTATTCGGGTATTTTCAGCAAAAAACGTACCCATATACCCTATCAGCGTGTTCAGTCAGTCAATGAAAAAATGTCGCTTTTGCAGCGTATTGTGGGGGTTTGTACTGTAACAATCGATACGGCAGGTGGAGTCGATAATAAGGCTCTTGTCGTTCCCTATGTGGAAAAATCAGCAGCGGAGCGTATTCGCCGTGAATTGTTTATGCGTAAAAATCTGATCGCGTCGGGGTTAAGTCCTCAAGAGGCTGATAAGCGTATGGAATCACTATCCGCTCAAACCCATGTAACCTCACCTTCGATGCCTGTAATGCCCGGAGCCGTACAGCCTGTAATGCCCGGCGCTGTGCAGGGAACTACTCCTGGTGACAATATTCTTGATATGCCCGCACAGGTCATGGATGATATGCGTGGTATTTTTGCTGGTGCGGAGGTTGATACCGGAAAGATCACGTGCGAATTCGGTCTTTCGAACAAGGAATTAGTGCTTTCTGCGCTTTCGAGCAAGACTTCGTTTGTGTTTGTGTTGCTCGGTGTGATTTCGGCGGTATCTACCTTCTTGGGCGGTCTTGTCGATGCTCATCTCGTTTCGAGCAGCGAGGCGGTTTATTCAACCGCTTGGCATCTGGTTGGAAGTCCTGCTGGGGTTATGCTTTTGCTTTTTGTTTTGAGCATCCTTCTTGTTTTTTGGTTGATAAGTGTTGTGTCATCTTGTTTGGCTTATGCGGGATTTCGTTCCCGCAGGCGCGGGGAGCGAATAGAAGTCGAACGAGGGCTTATAACCCATGTGTTTAGTGGTATGGATGTAGAAAAGATTCAATCCATCCACATACACCAGACGTTTTTCCAGCGCTTGTTGAAGTGCTGTTCAGTTGCCTATGGTCGTGTAGGTGCGACAGAGGAAGAAAGTGGGTCGAACTCATCAGGTGCTTCGGCACCAAACAAGCTCGTGGTTCATCCATTTCTTCCACTCTCTCGGGTTCCCGAGGTGATTTCTAGTCTTACGCCGGAATATCAATCGCTGCCCCTTGCGACACGAACCGTAGCTCCGTGTGCTCTTCGTCGTGCTCTTACGAGACGGGTGATTTGGCAAGGATTAGGCTTTTGGTTGCTGATACTGCTCGTGTGCGCCTGGCTTGTGGTTGAATTAGTGGTTCCCGAAGCGCTTTCTGATGAAATAGTTGCTGGAATGAGCTTAGAGGGAGGTATGGTTCTTGCTTCAGGCGTCTTAGGGGCACTTGTTGTCGTGATCGCAGCATTTGAGGCAATCAATGCAGTTTTGTGGTATCGCAAAGCGGCGTTTGGCTGGGACCATAGTGGTTTTACTATTGTGAATGGAGGATTCTCAATAGATACCGTCACTGTTCCTCGTACCAAAATTCAGGCAGCCTCTCTTCGCACCAATCCCTTACAGCGTCATGCTCGGGTAGCAACGGTTCTTGTGGACACTGCGGCGGGCGTGGGTCTTACGCGCCATAAGCTTCTTGATGTTTCGCGCTCTGATGCCGATGCGTGGTTTGAGTGGGTGCATCCTCGGGGAAGATAGCTTTATTCTCGGGGGAAGATAGTTTTAAAGGAGTGTCGGCGAAGACTTCGAGCTTAAGGCTTAGGTCTCGGGGCTAGAAAGGAGCCTTTTTGTTCGCCAGGGTATTTGTTTTGTAGCGCTTTGCTCTTGAGAGCAACGGTTTATAAACGAATCCTGTTTTCTGCTTAGAATGAGGCATAAGAAGAAAATTATGTAAGAAAGCGGTAAGTTTTCCCTGCATCGATTTTCGCTGGATTAATAAAACGGCTTATAGAAGAGGTTCTACTCAAGGCGTTTCGCATACAGGACTGAGCTCAAAAGCACTCTGTATCCGAAAGCGGCATAAAAAGTGGACATAAAAAGCGGGTGCAGGAAAGCGGATGCGGAGAAGCGGGCGCAAGGCGTAGTGCGTCGAGCGCGGGTATTTGAAGCATTTGAAAGGATACGAGGTGGCTACGGTCAAACATACTAATCAAGTAGCCACGAAGGCTTCTCCAACTCTATATAAAAGCAACAACGACAGAGTGCTTGCTGGCGTATGTGGCGGGATTGCCCAATATCTTGAAGTGGATGCAATCGTTGCCCGTGTAACCTGCATAGTGTTGTTTGTGTCTACTGCGGGTATAATCACGATTCCTTATCTTGTACTGGCCTTTATACTCCCCAAGCAGCCTGAAGATGAAAGAGTGATTGAAACTGCTCCTGTTTCGGTTGTCTCTGATCGTTATGAGAGCGTTGTTGAAGCGCAAAAAACAAGTGCTTCTAAGGGTCCTGAACGTTATGGCGTTCATGCTGATGCGGGGCATGTGCCTCCGCAGCCTCCACAGGGTGAAGGTATCAATGTCGAGCGTCAAGAAGTATATATTGCCTATCGACATGGTCGTTCTGACGATGACGATATGCCTTATACCAATCGCCTTCTTATTGTGGTCACGGTTGCGGTGGCAATGACAGCTCTTTTCATTGCGATGGCAAATTCCTTCATTGCTCGTTATCCGAAACTTGAGATTTTTAACTTTTGGCCAGAGCTTCTTATTGTGGCGGGAACCACTTTGTTGGTGTGCTTCTATGATCGTCTACCGTTTATTATTCGTCTCACCGGTCTTATCTTTTGTGTCGAGTTAGCCCTTGCGTTACTGCCTTTTACGCTGGGGATTTGCCCCTTACATTCTTTTGAGCGAATTAGCATTGTTCCTTTTGTTTTGTGTGGCGTAGCCCTGGGTTGCTTTGTTTATTTCTTGGTAAGAAAACGCCCCGAAGCACTCGTTGCGATGGTTCTTTTATTCGGGGTTGCTTTGGTATGGATGCTTGGTGAAGTGGGAATTCTCGAGCGTCTTTTGGCTGTTTTCTCATATTCTCGACACAATATTACCTTTCCCCTGTTTAGAGCCGGATAAGGACCTAAGTACTTCTCTTGTTTTACAAGGAGATTCACGCCTCTATCACCGCTTGCCGAGGGCAAAATTTGGTAGATAAAGCCAATGACGGTATAATGGAACGTGCGCTTTCGCGCTTCTTTGTGTGCGTATATGCTTTGCGTACAAACAAAGAATGAAGGCCCTTGTGTTTTCGCATGAACTACATACGAAGTATCGAAAACATAACGGCGAAGCCACGGCATTGGAGTTTTTTGGCTAAAGCCAGTTCACATACAAGAAAAAGAGCACTTCCTTTTGTGTGTATAGCTGCTCTTATGACCGTCGTAGTAGCGGTTCTTTTATTGAGTGGTGCCACGCAGGCTCAAGGTTCTGGACAGGAAGACTCTTCTACCCTGGGCTTTGGTAGTGCCCAGACAAATTCCGAAAGCTCTCAAATTTCCGCTGCTGATCGTGCCTCGGGCGTTTCCTCGCAACAAGGCGATGCGATGACAGTTTCTGAAACCGTTGATTTAAGTGAGGGTGCTCAACGTTCTATTACGGTTAAGGATCCTGACCCCGTTGTTGTTCCTGTGGCTATTGATGAAACTAATCCAGAAGCTCTTCGTAAAGCTTCCGAGGTATGTACGCTTGATCCGCTTCCTACGGCGCCCCGTGTGGCTCCCGACGTAAATGATGGCACCTGGTCGTGCGGTGCTGCATCAGGCTATAACATCACCACAAACGATGATGGCGCAGGAAACTTTGGGGTAACCGACACCTCATCAGGTATTGCGTTGACCGATAACAGCATTACCGTTGCAGTGCCAGCAGCCCAGTCGTACTTGGTGGGAAGCATTGTCGAGATTTGCTATGACGGCAAAGTTGTTATCGCAACGGTAACCGACACAGGTGGTTTTGCGCAGTATGGACGTGCGCTTGACTTAGCTCCGGGCGTCTATAAGGCCTTCGGCGCTTCTGCTCCTTCTGACTGGGGAGTTCGCAACGTGTATTATCGCTTCCTGTAAAACTCTTCAAGAGGTAAGGTGGCTTGGTTAAGGCGGCTTGCCTTCTTTTGCGTGCTTATCAAAACAGATACCATAGATGTTCTTGTTGCATAAGGAATAAGAAAATTCAAAGCACAAGAAAACACAAAGCGCACCGTAGTGTGCGCTTTTGTTATTCGGGTTTCCAGCGGGCTAAAGACCCATCAGCGAGTCAAAGGCCTACAAGAGCGAACCATCCGCTATTCGGTTGGTTATGATTGGACGTGAAAACTGAGAGGCATAAAACTTATAGGTATGCTAGTTGCAAGTGAGGGTCTCATACGTTTGCTATGAGTGTCTGCGCTATACTGAAGCGACGAGAAAAGGACGGCTATGAGCAACGTAATTATTGTTGGCTGCGGACGCGTGGGTTCTCGGCTGGCTTTGATGCTTTCTGACCACGACGACAATGTATGCGTTATTGATCGTAACCCCCGCGCTTTTGCGTCATTGGGACGAGACTTCAATGGATCCACCTTTCCCGGGGTTGGATATGACGAAGAAGTGTTAGTTGCGGCGGGTATTGAAGATTGCGATTTTGTAGCAGCAGTAACGCAGAGCGACAACGCTAATTTGATGGTGGTAGAAATCGCACGTCGGCTCTACGATGTTCCCCATGCCGTTGCTCGACTCTACGACAGTTCTCATGAGAGAACCTATATGCAGCTTGGTATCGATTACGTGTGTGGTACAACACTCGTTGCCGAAGAGCTGTTTTCGAAGGCAACTTCTGGTATCGGTGATCATATTGCGACATTTTCTGATTATGAAGTGCTGCAATTTGCGCTTGATTTGAGCTCGACCGGCCAAACCTCTATCAAAGTTTCGGAGCTTGAGTCGCGTCATGCCCTCCGCGTGTGCGCTTTCGAGCGTGCGGATGGCAGTATCAGCTCAATTCCTTCTTCTTCAAGTATTTTGTATCAGGGCGATGCTGTTTTGGCAGTAGTTGCCCAAAGTGCGATTCCGACTATCGCAAAGTTCGCTCAGGATTAACGGAGGAGCTCATGTATATCGTTATTGTTGGTGGCGGTAAACTGGGTGCTTATTTAGCAAGCACGCTTCTTCGTGGCGACAATCAAGTTGCTATTATCGAAGAAGAAGAAAGTGCAGCAATAGAGCTCTCAGAAAAGCTTGATGGTTCCTGCTTGGTTATTCATGGCGATGGATGTTCTGCGACTATTCAAGATGATGCAGGTACCGATCAGGCAGATGTTTTTGTAGCTGCTACGGGACAAGACGAAGACAATCTTGCGGCGTGCGAGATTGCAACTCGCGTTTTTGATGTTCCTCGTAGTATTGCAAGGGTAAATAGCCCTAAAAACCTGAGAATTTTCCGTCGTTTAGGCATTGAAAGCATCTCTTCTACGGCGCTTATTGCTCATATGATTGAAGAAGAGGCAATGATGGGTTCAATGAGTGCTGCAGTCACTTTGACAAGCGATCAGATTGCTCTGACTGAAATCAAAGTGCCCACCATGCGAAACCATGACAATTTTCACGGAATACGCGCCCTTGATCTGGAGTTTGGAGAAGGGGTTCGTCTTATTGCGGTATCCCATGCTGATGAAGTGGAAGTAGTGGGTGGCGAAACTCGCATTTTCCCGGGAGATCAGGTTATTGTTGCAGCGGATACCGATCGGGTAGATACTGCGGTTGAATTGGTTCGATCGCTCTAAAATAAAATACGCAAGCGCTGACCAGAGGAAGGAAAAGGTATGATTGGTCGTTATACCCGTCCCGAAATGGGAGCAATTTGGGAATTGCAAAACAAGTTTGAAATTTGGAAAGAAATCGAAGTACTCGCATGCGAAGCTCAAGCTGAACTGGGTAAGTCAGGTATTACCAAAGAAGAGGCAGCTTGGATTCGCGAACATGCCAACTTTACCGTTGAGCGCATTGACGAGATCGAAAAGGTAACCAATCATGACGTGATTGCCTTTACCACCAACATGGCTGAGTATATTGATGCCGATCTTCCTGAAGGCATGGAACCACCAAGCCGCTGGGTGCACTACGGCATGACTTCTTCTGACTTGGGTGACACAGCGCTTTCTTATCAAATTACCCAAGCGCTTGATATTATTCTTGCCGATGTAAAGCAGTTGGGCGAAACATGCAAGCGTCGCGCTTTTGAATTCCAGGAAACGCTTTGTGTGGGCCGTACCCATGGTATCCATGCTGAACCTATGACGTTTGGTATGAAGTTTGGTTCCTGGGCGTGGGCACTTAAGCGTGCACAAACCCGTCTTGAGGAAGCTCGTCGTGTGGCGGCAACGGGTGCTATCTCTGGTGCGGTTGGAACGTATTCAAGCATCGATCCCTTTATCGAGCAGTATGTGTGCGAAAAGTTGGGATTAACGCCTGATCCTCTGTCGACACAGGTACTTGCGCGTGATCGTCACGCTCAGGTTATGACTGCCTTGGCGGTAACTGCCTCTACGCTTGAGTCTATTGCTATGCAGGTACGTCTTCTTCAGCAGTCCGATGTTATCGAAGCAGAAGAACCTTTCGCGAAAGGACAAAAGGGATCTTCGGCAATGCCTCACAAGCGCAATCCTATTACAGCAGAGCGCGTCTGTGGCCTGTCTCGCGTGGTGAAAGCTAACGCTCAGGTTGCCCTTGATGATGTTGCTCTGTGGTATGAACGCGATATTTCGCATTCTGGCGCTGAGCGTGTAGCACTCGCGGATAGCTTTATTGCCCTTGACTACATGTTCGGCAAGATGCAATGGATGCTTGATGGCTTGCAGACCTATCCTGCCAAGATGGAGCACAATCTGTGGAGAACAAAGGGACTTATCTTCTCTTCTAAGGTTTTGCTTGCTTTAGTTCAGACGGGCATTACCCGTGAAGATGCTTACGTCATCGTTCAGCGCAATGCGATGAAGGTGTGGGAGGACATTCAAAATGCTGTTGACGGTCCTACCTATCGCGAGCGTCTTGAGGCTGATCCTGAAGCAAATCTTTCGAAGGAAACACTGGATGAAATTTTTGATCCATGGGATTTCTTGACGCGAAAAGATGTTGTGTTTGATCGCTTAAAGGAACTTGAATTTTAAAGTTTATTAACAGCCTTTTAAAACCAAAAGCTGGTGCATTGAATGCACCAGCTTTTTTTGATAGATAAATGGGGGTAATGAGGGTTGTAGACCCTTAACCCAGCTTTTTTGTAGCAAAACGAGGGCTTATGACCGAGTTGTAGGTCAAAAGAGGCTTTTTGTCTTTTTTATGCGAAGGCATTTCCAATCGCATCTTCAATGGGCTTGAAAATGCGGATGAGGGTATGGTCGTTTTCGGCATTGGTATCATCGCTTACCTGGCTCAATCCCACAAAAGACGAGCAACTTCCTGATGAGACAAGCTGCTCTCCATATGAATCGGCGCCACTGACCGTATCGATAGCAAAGTAACTTTTGCTGGCAAAATGAACACCTGATAGGGCTGTTGTGGATTTCACGATAAACCAATTGCCACACCAGCAAGGTGCAGTAATGGGTGATCTGCCGAAGCGGAACCAGGGTAGGTTGTTGTAGTTGTAGGCCTGAACAGCAGCGCGGGGAGTATAGGTGCCAAGGTTCGCGATACCTCCCCCGTAATTGTAGATGCTTGTAAAGCCAAACGAAAACCCGCTCGATCCATATCCCACCACTTCAGGGGTCATGGAGGAAGGCAGCGTCATTTGGTCGACTGTTTGAAGCGAATCAGCTGCTATTTTAGTGAGCTGGTAATAGACCGTGGTCGAATCAGCGCGCGGCGTAATAACAACACCATCGGTTGCTGGGGTAACGCGGGTTGCAAAGGCTCTCTTTGAAGAATAAACGTGCTGCACGTTGCTTGATCCAAAGGTAGCAGCGCGCAATTCAGCAGGTTCGTTTGCTGCTTGTCCTGAAGAGTTGGGGGTAACTTGCCAAAAGGCGGTGTTATCAATCGCAGCAAGCGAGGGCATAAGCCAGTTTGAATCGCCTTCGTCGACCTGTTGGATGTTTGCTGCTGAACCATCTGAGAGCGAAGCAGTGTATACGCGCCAACGTGATTGATAGGGGTTAGATTCGGTCCATACCAATCCGTTTTCACTGCAGCGCACATCAAGGATTTCAAATCCTTCATCAACGCTTTGCGCTGCATCAAGGACTGTTCTTGTATTGCCGCTCGAAAGATACAACACACTTACGGTGTTCAAAGGACTTGCTTCTTCGGTGGGATTAAGGCAGGCTGCTACCGTGTCGTTGTCAGCCCAAACAAGCGTGCCATAGGGCAGAGAATATGATCCGGTAAGCTGAACGTAATCCGTATAGTTTTCAATCAAGGTATAGTCCGCCTGCTGTTCAACAGCATCCTCGGGTACGCTGATAGAGGTGATCTGCTCAGTGGAATCACCTTCAAGAGCATTTGAGGCAAGCGATATGCCTCCGCCAAGGGCTGCGATACCTCCTACGGCTGCTGCCCCGATAAGAAGGTTTCTTCTAGTAAGGAGCACTTGAGGGGTAAGTTTTGCTTGCGCAGATCCCCCAACGTTGAGGGGCTTTGGCTGGTACCCGGAGGTAGTGCCTTTGGTCTTGCGTGTTTTGGCATCCGCTCCAAAAACACCTTTCGATCCTAGAACGGGGCCAGAGGTAGAAAAACTTGGTTTGACCACACTTGGTCTGCTGCCAGATTTAACACTATGTTTTCCTGTACGTTTGCCTGAACTGACAACAGAGCGACCCCCCAGCAAACTGCTTGAACTTTTGCTGTGTTGCTTAAAGATGTTTTCACGTGCGGTCGAGCGATGCGCTAAGCGTGTTCTGTGGGAATTTCGTGAGGGGCGTGGTGTTTTTCCTGGTATATTTTGCCTGCGGTTTGTTGGCACGATAACTCCTGGTCAAAGTCTATTCAAAGGTACGAATCACGATACGATATAGCTTGTAGTTTGATCTATCATTGTGACAGTTGGGTTTCGTTTCGGGTCACCAAAAGTCCAATTGTTACAATAAATACGAAAGATAAATACGAAAGCTGATTTTGTATACTTTTGAATTAATTATGCCTCAGTTACGCAATTTATGTTTGGTATCAAGACAAGAGCCTGAAAAATGCGTAGCATAACAAGTGAATTGAGTGCCTAACGGGAGGTACAGCATGACTTCTAATACGAATGAAAATACTCGTCGAATCTTATTGGTTGAAGACGAAAAGGCTATTCGCGATGCGGTAGCAGCATATTTGGAACGCGAAAATTATTGGGTTACCGCTGTTGGCGACGGTCAGGATGCTCTCGAAGAATTTTCCAAGCATCATTTTGATCTGGTGATTCTTGACCTGATGCTTCCTCGTGTTCCTGGTGAGAGGGTGTGCTGTGTTATTCGCGACAATTCCAGCACTCCTATCATCATGCTTACCGCAAAAGGAGAGGTTGAAGACCGTATTATTGGTTTGGAGCTCGGTGCCGATGACTATTTAATTAAGCCGTTTAGCCCGCGCGAATTGGTTGCTCGTGTGCGTGCGCTTCTTCGTCGTGTCCATTCCGATGTGGAACCTCAGCGTGAGGTTATGGACTTTGGCGAGCTTACCATCGATATTTCGGGCCATAAGGTATTGGTAAATGGTGAAGAGGTAGACCTTACCGCCAGTGAGTTTAAGCTGCTCACCACCTTGTGCCGCTATCCAGGCCGTGTGTACTCACGTATGGAATTGGTTGAAAAAGTACTGGGGTACGACTTCGAAGGTTATGAGCGTACCATTGACTCTCATGTGAAGAATCTTCGTGCAAAAATTGGCGATAATCCCCGTAATCCTAAATGGCTTCATACGGTACATGGTGTGGGCTATCGTTTTGAAGATCCCACCAAGGCAAACCAATAATATGCTTTGCGTGCGCCTTGTGTAACTCAACTCGATAGATACATTTCTCTCTGTGATTAAATACGATACTCTACGATTAAGTAGTACCAAGAAAAGCGTCCTGCTTGCAGGGCGCTTTGTTGATAAGGAGCATTGCGGTGTTTGCTCATAAAAATCCCCCACATTCTGTGTCAAGTGAAGAACTTTCCGAATTTTCAAGAATGGAAGAGAAAAAAGGGTTCACTATTTCTTTTACCAAACGCGTTATGTTGGTATCTATTGCGGTGTCGCTTATCACGATTATTTCTTCGGTCGTGGTACTCTCAGCGGTATGGAATCAGCATTTTCAGTCCTACACCCGCGAGAATGTCCAACGTGTAGCAGATGCCACCGCTTCGGCTATTGCTGATGGATACGAACAGTCTCATGGCGATTGGTACGGGGGAGCCCTCTCTGCAGCTACGTCAGCTTCTTCGCTCTATGATTCGGTTTATCTGCAGGTGCGAACCAATGACGGAACGATTGTCTATGATGACCGCGCGAATGATGTTTTAGGGTCGGTGAATATAAAAGAAGACGGCTCCAATGTGACTTCTGCGCCGATTATTGTTGAAGGCGAAAAGGTCGGCACTGTTTTGGTGCGAGTTCCCGGATCAGAAACGCTTCTGACCAAGTTTGACGAAGACTTCCGAGATAAATCGTATAACGCCATGATCTTCGCGGCCGTTATTGCCCTTATCATCGCTATGGTAATGGGGGCTATTTTTGCGCGTGCTATCGTAGCGCCCGTCAAGAAGATTACCAACGCTGCTAAAGCGCTCAAAGAAGGTGACTATTCGGCTCGTACGGGTATGAATGGCTCCGATGAAATTGCGCGCTTGGGGAACATGTTTGACCTGATGGCCGATTCTGTTGAGGCGAACCGCAAGTTGGAACGTCGCCTGGTAACAGATGTGGCTCATGAACTAAGAACTCCCTTGATGGCGATTCAGTCGACGGTCGAAGCGATGATAGATGGCGTTTTCGAGCCGGATGAGGAGCGCCTTGAAACGCTCAATTCTGAAGTCCAGCGTCTTTCTCGTCTGGTTGATGCGTTGTTAAAGCTTTCGCGTTTGGAAAGTCGCACAAAGCCTATCGAGCAGAAAAAGGTAGACCTCACTGAAATGCTTTCTGCGGTAGTGCAAACCCATCAAGCCTACATTCATGACGCAGGGCTCAATCTGGAATTTGAATACGATCCTCATGTATATGTGTTTGGCGATGCTGACTTGCTCCGTCAGGCTACTGCAAACCTGATTTCTAATGCGGTGCGCTATACTCCCGAGGGAGGAACTATCACCATCATGGCTCGCAAGGGTGACCTGATGGGACAAATTGTGGTTAAAGATACCGGCATTGGGCTTACGCCTGAGGAAGCAAAGCTGGTATTCCAGCGTTTTTGGCGAGCGGATTCTGGTCGTGCTCGTGCGACGGGGGGCTTGGGCATTGGTCTATCGGTAGTAAAGGAGATCGTGGATCAGCACAACGGTTGGGTTCGCGTAGAAGGAAAGCCCAACGAGGGTGCGTGTTTTACCATTTATATCCCGCTCTATTCGGAAAACTCCCGCAAGCGCAACACAAAGCGTGGTTCAAAATAAGAATGTTCATGCTTTTTCGTGCACCAGCTGTGAATATGTTACATAATAGGAACTTGCGTATATTCACTTTAAGGAAGGACCATCATGGCTGGAATCGACATCAAGCCCGATGCACAGGGTAAGGTGCGCGACCTGTACGACCTGGGAGACAAGCTTCTTCTGGTGGCGTCCGATCGCATTTCTGCATTCGACTATATTTTGGAAGATGAAATTCCCTACAAAGGGCAGGTACTAACACAGCTTTCTTGCTTTTGGTTTGATCTGCTCTCTGATGTGGTGGATAACCATTTGATTTCTGCCGATGTGGCAGATTTGCCAGAGCAGTTTAAGCCTTATGCTGATTACCTGGCAGGTCGCTTTATGTTGGTAAAGAAAGCCGATATGTTTCCTGTTGAGTGCATCGTTCGCGGTTACTTAACGGGATCCGGCTTGAAAGACTATCAAGCAACGGGATCTGTTTGTGGCATTAAACTTCCTGAAGGCTTGGTTAATTCTTCTAAGTTGCCTGAAGCTATTTTCACTCCTTCAACGAAGGCTGAAATTGGCGATCATGATGAAAACATCAGCTTCGCTCGTTGCGAGGAAATTATCGGCGCAGAAAATGCTGCAGCCATTCGCGATCTGACCTTGGCAGTTTATAATCGTGCTGCTGATCATGCTCGTGAGCGTGGCATCATTATTGCTGATACGAAGTTTGAGTTTGGTGTGGTTGACGGCAAGATCATCCTAGGAGACGAAGTGCTCACTCCTGACTCTTCGCGTTTCTGGTCTGCTGACACCTACAAGGTGGGCGAAGAGCAGCCAAGCTTCGACAAGCAGTTTGTTCGTAATTGGCTTAACGCTAATTGGGATCGTACGGGCAATCCGCCTCGTCTTCCTGAAGATGTTATTAAAAAGACCACCGAAAAATATATTCAGGCATACGAAAAAATTACAGGTAAGGCATTTGTCGCTCAGTAGAACAATACGTACTAGTCTGCAATGTAGCGAGTGCTGCGTTGATGGGCATGGTAGAAGTTTCTGCTTTACGGCCTAGCAAGGAGTTTAAGGGATGAGTCAACGAAACCCCATGAATGAGCGCTATACCGGCGATCATAAGGGAGGATCTACACGCAAAAGTGCTGCTTCGGCAAAACCAGTTTCGCGAGCAGCATCTTCTGTTCGTATGGAATCAGACAAGCCTAAGAAAAAGGGTTTGTTTGCTAAGCGCACCCCTGAAGAAAAGCAGGAACATAAAGCAGAGCGCAAACAGGAGGCGCAGGAGAGCAAAGAAGAACGCAAGACGGGACGTGCTCGCTTGCGTGCAATTCAGCGTTATGTACCTGATACGCCTCAGTTCAAGGCGCTTAATCGCAAGCGCATTCTGTATTCGGCTATTGGTTTAGGCGGCATGGTTATCGCTATTATTTTGTCGCTTATTATGCCTACGATGCAGATTGTGCCGATTGTTATCATGATCGTATCGTGGATCTTCTTCTTCATCAGTGTACGTATTGACTCCAAGCAGTTGCGTCCTTTGCGACAAGAAGCCTACGAACGTGCGGAGCGCAAGGCAGCTAAGCAGGCAAAAAAGCATTCATAGCGAACAATGTGCCTATACAAATTATTACAAGAAAGCCCCGATACGGGGCTTTCTTTGTAGAGCGGGTGGAGTTCATAAGGTGAAACCGTTAAAGTGAGCAGTGCCGCTAAAAGCAAACAAACGAGAGAGGCTTACTATGAGGCTGGTATCTTGGAATGTAAACGGTTTGCGTGCCGTAATGAAAAAAGGCTTCATGGATGCCTTTAATGAATTGAATGCCGATGTATTTGCCGTTCAGGAAACAAAACTGCAAGAAGGGCAGATTGAAATGGATCTTCCTGGCTATCACGAATATTGGAGTTATGCGCAAAGGAAAGGATATTCGGGTACTGCGGTTTTCTGCAAGGAAGAGCCGTTGCAGGTATTGCATGAAGTCGGTGTTCCGGAGCTTGATACGGAAGGCCGCGTTGTTATCTGCGAATTTGAGAAGTTTTGGTTCGTGAACGTGTATACACCCAATGCTCAATCGGAATTAGCGCGTCTCGATCATCGTATGGATTGGGACGATACCTTCCGTGATATGTGCAAAGGTCTTGAAGAGGGAACCCTTCCCAACGGGCAGTCCTGTGCTGCCAAACCTGTTATCATGTGTGGCGATTTTAATGTGGCGCATCAAGAAATAGACCTGAAGAATCCGCGTACTAACCGAGGAAATCCTGGTTTTTCCGATGAGGAGCGAGAAAAGTTCACCCAGCTTCTCGATGCGGGATTCGTTGACACCTTCCGTGCACTCCATCCAGAAACGATTGGTGCATATTCCTGGTGGAGCTATCGCTTTAATGCGCGTGCCAACAATGCGGGATGGCGTATCGATTACTTTTTGGTAAGTGAAGTGTTGTGGGAGCGAGTCCAAATGGCCAATATCTATTCGGAGATTTTCGGATCGGATCACTGCCCTGTTTCTCTCGAGATTGATTTATAAATCTTCCCTTTACGTAAGAAATACGAAGATCTCACAATAATCTTCCCTAAACGTAAGATTTTTAGAGTTAGTTCTGATATCTTACCAATAGGGAAGATTTTTTGCATTGAACAAAAGATAGAGACAGATGGAAGTCAGCTAATGAAAATTGTTCGAAAGCCCCATGATGTTTCTTACGAGCGAACTCAAAAACTGAATGATCCCGCAAAGATAGGAAACTTTATTCGTAATCGCCGAAAAGAATTGGGATACACTCAAAACCAGTTAGCGCTCATGATGGGTTGCAGTCCACGTTTAATTGGAGAAATTGAGCGCGGCAGAACTACGGTTTCATTTCAAACTCTTTTTGATCTTATGACAGGGCTCGGAATAGATATCACGATTTCTGTAAGGGGTAAATAATGACAACCGAAATAAAGGCATTCCGAGAATGGAAAAATGAATATCAGCTTGTTGGACATCTTGTCCTTGGGCAAGATGGGACAAAATTTCGTTATGATGAGAAATATATTTGCCAAGCTGATTCTACTCCGATTTCGGAATCTTTGCCTTTTCCTCCCTTTCCGGGCAAGGATGTTTTTCCGAGTGATTCGCTTTATCCGAGAGCGTTAGAACAATCTACTTTCTTTTTTAAAGGTTTATTGCCAGAAGAAGGGATGAAAAAATCATTCGAGCATAAGTTTCATTCTTCTGCTATTGACGAGGATGCACTTATAACAAGATTAAACAACGAGTCCGTAGGAGCTTTGGTCTTTGGAAACAGCGCTGCCGACTTGCGAAAAGGCCGCTTCTATGAACCATTGCCCGAGGATTATTTCATAAGGTTTGCAAAAAACCCTAGAGAAGTTGCACTTGAATCGGCTTCCCAATCACGATTATCGCTTGCTGGTGCTCAATCAAAAGTTGGATTGTATTGCAAAGTTGATGATTCGGGAAAAAAGAGATGGTTTTTACCAAAAGGTTCGGCACCATCAACAGTAATTGTCAAGGCAGGATCTTTTATCGATTCGTTGTTGCCAAATTCGATTTTCAACGAAGCTTTTTGTATGAAAGTTGCGGAAAAGTGTCATTTTGAGACAGCGGAAACAAAATTATTAGAAGTTCCAGAAGCGAGTCCACTTCTCTTAATTAAGCGTTTTGATCGATTAGAAGGATCTGATTTTCCGATTCGTTTGCATCAGGAAGATTTCTGCCAAGCGCTTGGATACTCTCCTGCGATAAAATACGAACCAAATAGTGGAAATTATATAAATCAAGCGGCATATATTATTAATAGAGTGAGTGACAATCCGTTTGGCGATCGTGCTGTATTTTTCCAAGAGATAATAGAGTGAGTGACAATCCGTTTGGCGATCGTGCTGTATTTTAATATGAGCAGGACTTTGTCAAGAGGCAATAGTTGGCCTGACCCTCATAAT
>USIG01000001.1 GCA_900554685.1 uncultured Cryptobacterium sp. | reverse complement strand
CTCGCCGGGCTCATAACCCGGAGGTCGTAGGTTCAAATCCTGCCCCCGCGACCAAATGTTTCAGCAGGTCAATCGGTGAATCGGTTGACCTGCTTTTTTATTTGAAAATGTGGATAAACTTATTTTGGGTCAAATTTTGGTCAAAACCCTGAATAGGGAAAACAATCTTTAAAAGAAAGCACCGGAGGAAGGTAAATTACATACCGCTTCGGGCTTTGATATCTATATGCCAATAGATAAAGTTGCTTAATGTCATTGATTAGAACATCAGCACTTGCTTCATAACGAATTTCGCTCTTTCATATGTAATTGCTCTAAGCGATAGCGATCCGACCTTTTGTGTTAGGTTCGACTCTATCTTGTTTTTTGATTCTTTCAGAGCATCGAGCTTTCTCGTGTCATCATCTAAACGTAAATGTTTCAGAGAAAATTGCCTCCTAAGAAATAGTCTTTCGGGGTAGCGGGACTCACCAAAAGACGAGCTCCTAAACAATTTCCACTGAAAGACTTTATGCGTTACGTGTTCAAGTACCCCTCCAAACAATCAAAAAACGCATTAACAAGCAATCTACCTGGTGTTTTATATCAAAGTTAAATCAAATATGTACATAATATGTAGGAATTATAACGTCCATTACAAGATATGCTTGTTTCAATACATGTTCTTTCTTCTTGTCCCTGTATCTAGAGTCATTGGGTCTCTAGATTGGATATTTTGAACGTAGTAGTTCTAGAAAGAAAAGGAGGAGGAAATGAATGCGTTAGCAAGAAAAGGAGTACTGCTTGTATTTGCGGTAATTCTTGCTGTTGGGACTTCAATAGGGTCATTGTTGCCGACCATTGCATATGCCCAAGAGCCTGAGTACTGCACAATAAAAGTGACGGTTGCTCCTTCGTTTACTGGCACAGTTGCTATGAATGATGACAACTATAAAGGCCAAGTAAGCAACGCAAAATGTATTGTGGGGGGGGGTTATACTGTAAAGGCACAACCCAATGAGGGTTATACCTTTGTAAATTGGACTATAGACGGCCAAGAAGTTTCTACTAATCCCACTTATACCTTTACTGCGCAAGGTGACACTACAGTTCAAGCAAACTTTGCTGAAGAACAGGTAGAACCAGATTACGCTCTTGCCAAAATATCTATTCCTATAGATCAAGCAGGTTGGGGTCAAGTCGCACTTAATGACGACGACTTTGGCGGAGCGGCATTTGAACCAAATGGCATTGTGGGACAAACCTACACTGCTAAAGCCAAAGCAAACGAAGGCTACGCTTTCGTAAATTGGACAATTGATGGTGAAGAAGTAGGAACTGATCCTGAATATACGTTTATCCTTGAAAAGGGAGGCACAACAGTTCAGGCTAATTTCAAGAAGACATCATTAGATCCAGATTTCTATCACGTTGATGTTGCATACGTTTCACCTGAATTTGGAAAGATTACTGTCAACGGCGAGGACTCCAAAGGCTTTAACGGTGACTATCAAGAGGGAACAACCTTTGAGCTAAACGCAATTGCTGCTGATGGCTATCAATTCGTCAATTGGACCGATGGCGATAAAATTGTAAGCACGGAACCAAACTTTACTTATATCGTTGCTGGATCAGCTAATTTGAAGGCTAACTTTGAAAAAGCAGTGCCTGAACCTGAATATTGCACCATTAAGGCAATAGTCCCCAACGATCAAATAGGATGGGGTTTGCTATCCGGAAATGACGGTGAGTTCAAAGGTCAGTTCAATGACGCAAAAATCGTTGTAGGCTCTAAAGTCACTCTTAAAGCGCAGCCAAATGAAGGCTACACTTTTGTAAATTGGACGATTAACGGCCAAGAAGTTTCTACTAATTCCACTTACACCTTTACTGCGCAAGGTGACACTATAGTTCAAGCAAACTTTGCCAAAGAACAAACGGGTGAGGAATCTTATTTCGTTAGTATTGAAATGAATCCAGCAACCAGTGCGGGAATTATCGTTATTAATGGTGAAGAATCTGCAGGAATAACCAATCACTCCTTCGTGAAGGGTACAGAAATTGTCCTTGCCGCAGAGCCTCTTGATGGTTGGAAGTTCGTAAACTGGACGAATAATGGTGTAATTGTAAGTGAAGATGCTAGTTTCACTTATTCCGTGCAAGGTGATACTCACCTTGTGGCGCATTTCGTGAAGTTTTCTGATCCCGTAGTAGATCCTGATGATCCAAATAATCCGCCTGCTGATCCCAAGGATCCGGCGTTAACTGATCCAGATGACAACATAAAAGCAGAAGATAACAAGTCAAAGGATTCTGAGGATAAAACTAAATCCGATGCTTCCAAAGAACTTCCCAAGACCGCAGACAATTCCTTGTATTCATTAGGTGTTCTTGGCTTTGTTGGTGCGGTATCGCTGATTGCAGCTTTAGTTGCAGCTCGTAGACGCGCTTAGAAAATAGCACAAAATAAGCTACACATTACAATGTAGGGCTCCGAGAGCTTCTCGGAGCCCTATTCTTTATTGGATACAGCAATGAGGTTTCATACTGTTTATCAAATAGAGAACGTTCTTTAAGCAGACCTATCGCTGCCTCTTCAATGGTGGCTACAGGTTTCGAGAACCTATGTTTTGAAGGGGCGCTGGTGTTGTTTTGAGAATTTGCATCCATGAATGAGACAGGCGGTGTGGGGACAAAGGCATTAAAAAAATCATCATCATTGAGATCAGGTTCGCTTCCGGAATATAGCCGAGAGTAGTGGTAGAGGTTGCGCGTACCGCTTCCTAGCTCTTCGGCAAGCCCTATTTGAGTGAAGAAGTTCGCGTAGAAGGGTATGAGTCTATAAGATTTGTCGCTACCACTGTCTTGTCGTCGTAACGGTTAGTGTTTGATCTGCGTAGCATTGCGTCGGTACGGTATACCGGGCATGCCTCTAGTATTGTTTCGTCTTTACCTAAAAGAAGGATGCTCGCCAAGTTGAAGCCTTCTTCACCAGTTTGAAAGTTTTTGGTTTTAAACTCTAAGCCAGGACAAGATTAGATCTTTTTTGTCCGAACATCCTTAAGGATACCCTTTTTAAATTGAGACCAAGATCCAAAAAACTTTTCGTTAGTTGATGATGAAATCTTGTCAGAGTATTTAAGTGCGGTTAGTTCTATTGTGCAAATATAATCTGCTATTTGGCCGAGTCTGTAATCGCTGGGAGATGCTTGCCTGTAGGTAACAGCATTTTTTGCTAAGGCATAATCTATAGCTTTGTGAACGGCTTCTGCAATCGATTTTTGTCCGTCGTCGTAATACACCTTAACTGTGTCGAAATCTTGGAAGTACGAAAGATTATCGAATAGGAAATTAACCAGCTGCTTACGCATAGCAGTCGTTAGTTTCTTAAGATCTGAGTATTCTTTTGTTTTAAGAGTTATGCAAACGTAACGTATCGGTATGTAACGGAAGAACACTCGAAACGACGACAGTAGTCGTTTTCTATCGGCGGGACTTACATTGGCATAGTCCCCATGTCCGTTTAGAAGCGGTGATCCGTGGAATGGGATATTTGGCAGGCCTTTCTCCGAAAGGGAGCGTTCGTATTTTTGTATGTTTTGAGAGATATCTGCGTCTTGCTCGTGAAGCACCAGTGTGAGCAAGTAGTACTTATCTCTAAGGTTGTCGCTTCCTGATTCGTCTATAAAGACGCTAAGTTCGCGCAATTTTGCTCCTAATACAAAGAAAGCCGGGGAAAATGCCCCCGGCACTTGGAAGTCCTCCTATTGGAAAACTAATTACTTTATACCATCAACGATGCATTGATTCAATATCGAAGATAGCAGCTAAATTCATGCCGTAGTCTAATCGGTCGATTCATGTGATTGAGAATCCAGTATATTTCCTATAGTTTCAGCAGCTTCGCGGTCGTTTTGCTCGATTGCATGGGCATAAATATTCAAAGTAAGGCCGTCTTCTCCCTTTGGAATCAAGTTGAGCTTCGATATGAAGTCAGATGCAAGTTTGTAGGCTTGCTCAAGAGAAAGGCTTTTGCGTGGTTTGGGCTCAGGGCTTTTAATGCCGTCAATTTGATCGCAAGGATTGCGGAGAATGACATCTTCCTTCACGGCCTTCTTTAGGATTTGTTTAAGTTTCTGATGGAACTTAAACATCTCGCTAGAGGAAACGCCTTTCTTCCTCATCTTTGAGTAGACGCTGTTAATCAATTTAGGCGAATCAACGGATTTGGAACGCTTGAAGATGCGAGACTAGAGCAGGTCCTCGTCATCTTCCAACCTTGCCTCAATAGCTCTTTCAAGTTGGTCGGGGGTTCGAAGATTGCGGAGTTTTCTGGAATCGAGGTCGAGGAAAACGATATCCTTCTCAGGCACGCCGCGCTCGAGAAGCTCGTCGGCGATGGATCTCATAAGGTGTGATTTGCCACAGCGGCGCACGCCGGTTATGACTTTGATGATGTCGTCCGCGTCGTACTAGGCCTTATCTTTTTCAAATAGCACTCTCTGCGAAAAAGCGACTCGTTCATCTGCGCTTCAAATTCATTTTAACAGGCAATATATCGCATTATATGAAACTTTTGCCCCTTAACAGGGGAGGTTCTCGGCAGGAAGCGTCTCTTCTTACGGTTCTTTGGCTTGCGTTTTCAAGATACATGAAGTCCCAAAAACCAAAACCGCGAAAACCTTCTGATGTTACCGTTGGGACTTCTCAATATCATTTATCTGCATTGGTTTCGATAATGATAAGCAGATTGCTGTTGGCTGTTTTGTCCTATATGCCAAACATGCTCAAAATTAGGGATGCGATTTCTAGGGATGTAGCAATACGGTTTTTCTATAAACTGCAGTTTGTAATACTTTCAAAAAACGCATATTCACTAGTCCTGCCTTATAGACCCTCAATTATCACGAGCGCTAAATAAATTGGCTTGAGTTCCAGCATGCCTTTATTTGATGTGTCTTTCTGAGAAAAAACAGCATAAATCGCAATACTAGATACAAGAAAAAGTGCAGTTTTCGCAATACTATTGTTGGTCACGCTTTCTCAATATCCGCATCGACTAAGCCTTCCCAAAACAATCATTGTACGCCGCTTTTACCATTTTGAGCCGAGTCACGATAGTGGGCTCGGCTCACAAACGCTTTTATACTTGCATCTCGTATCAGATGCTCGTTTCTAAAACTATTTCAAATACGCTTCGAGTGCACCGACTAGAAATTCGGTTGCACCTTTGCCAGCGGCTTTTTCGTAGTAGGCACGAAAACGTTCATCGGCAAGATAGGTTTTCGCGAGACCTAAATGGGCTTGTTTGCTATAAGCGTCATTACCCCAATGAATGCGGATCCAACGCTCGTGCATGCAAGCGAGTTCGCGTGCTTCGGTGCCAGCTATATCTCCAGAAGCCATTGCTAAACGCAACTGCACTTTAATAGAGTCTTCAAGGAGCTCTTTAGCATCCCATTCGTCGCGCGTAAGTGCCATCATCCGTTTGTTGGCGGCTTCAATGGCATCATCACCGTAGAGCTGGCGTGCTTCTTGACCGTATGTTTCTTCAAAATCCTTCAGACCTTTCTTTTTGAGTTCGTTAAATGCGGTTTTGCTGTCCACGTCTTCCATCCTTTCGATTGCGGCTATCGCCTTTTCGGTTCGAGCGATTGCCTCTTTCAAAGATTTCTTCTGCTTTTGCAGAGAACAAAGGTGCGAGACAAGAGCTCCATGGATATCGGCATCCAAATCTTCGAGTAGGTGTCGTATGGTCGTGAGTGGAAGTCCGCAGGCTCTCATAGCGAGGATTTGCGCAAGGCGTCTTGCGTCTTTCTCGTGGTAGATACGATAGTTGGTACTTGTTCTCAAAGGGTGAATAAGCCCTTCATCCTCGTAATATCTTAGGGTGCGGGCGCTCACTCCTGCTAACTTAGCAAGTTGACCAATGGTATAGCTCTGGATTTCTTTGTTATGTGATTTCTTCATTCTCGGCACCTCCTGAAAACAGGATGGACGTTGACGTGGCGAGAGAGTCAAGTTTTTGTTCCAGTGTTCTTAATTTCTTTACTGTTCAATGCTTTTCTGGAGTAGTTCGAAATTATTACGGTGATACACAAGTACCCCTTCGGCTTGTAACTTTGAAAGCTCGACGCACATGGCGCTTCGTTCAACAGAGAGATAATCTGCTAGTTGTTGGCGATTAAACGGGATAGTGAAGCGAGAAGATCCTGCCTGTGCGGCTTGCGCCGACAAATAGGAAAGCAGCTTGTTTCGTGTTGAGCGCTTGCCCATATGGGTAAGCTTTTCACTGAGCGTAATGTTTTTAAGTGCAAAGACACCTAAAAGATTTTGCAACATGCGGGTATGATGCGGGCATGCTTGATTGCATGGTGCAGTAATACTGTTGGGAGAAAGCCAGAGTATCGTGCAATCTTGGGGCGCAAACACGGAAACGAGGGATTTTATTTCGCGGCGAGCGCCTTGCGCAGCACACGCGAAGGATTCGGCAAAAATATGTCCTGCTCCAAACTTCGCAACTAGATTGCGGTTGCCCCAAAAATCTTCTTGAATCACTTCGACAAATCCTTCGACGACAATTCCAAGATAAGGCACAACCTCTCCTGTACGGATCAGATAGCTTCCTTTCGCAAACTGGTTCTTTTTTGCTTTGAAGCAACGAAGAAGTAAAAGAATTTCAATTTCTGTCATGCCTACGAAAAGAGGTGTTTGCTTTAGAGCATCGAGATAACGGCGAAATGGCCGAGAGAAGCTATCTAAAGAATTTGGATCTATAGTGCAGTTGCTTTGTAGAGTTGGTATGTCTAAATCCCTTTGCATTTCCCGATTATGTCACAGCTTTGTTGGAAATCCAACATACAACAGAATTGGTTCTCTTTAGTCTGATGTCATTATGTGCGAGACGATAGGGGATGCAATGGATACTCAAATGTTTTGTTTCCAGTGTGAGCAAACTGCTGGATGTTCTGGTTGCACATCGAGCAGGGGGACATGTGGCAAAACGGCCCACACGGCTGCCTTGCAAGATCAGCTAACCAGCGCTTTGGTTGATTTAGCTTGCGTGGCACATCAGGGAGGTGTAGCGACTCAGGAAACCTACCATCGTATTATTGAAGGATTGTTCGTTACAGTTACCAATGTAAATTTTGATGATAAGGCTATCGAAACTTACACTCAAGGCGTACGCGAACATATGAGTGAGCTTTCTGCTCATGCAAAGGTAGAGCTGCCTGATGCCTATAATGTTGAAACGCTTTGGCAAGCAGAAGATACCCTTCGTTCGTTAAAGTCGCTTATTCTTTTTGGACTGCGCGGTATGGGGGCCTATGCTCATCATGCTTGGGTGCTAGGGTATACCGATGAGGGCATGAATCGCTTCTTTGTGGAAGGGCTCGCTTCGCTGGCAGACGAAACTTTATCGGTTGATGATCTTATTGCGCTTAGCTTAAAAGTAGGGGAAGTTAATCTCACCTGCATGGCTCTACTCGATAAGGCAAATACGAAAACCTATGGCACTCCTTCTCCGACAGAGGTCGAGATGAAGATTGAACCGGGTCCGTTTATTGTTGTTTCCGGTCACGATTTGCATGATCTTTACTTATTGCTTGAGCAGACCAAGGGAACGGGAGTGTCTGTTTATACACACGGAGAAATGCTTCCTGCTCATGGTTATCCGGAGTTGAGAAAATACGACCACCTAAAGGGACATTTTGGCACGGCTTGGCAAAATCAGCAGAAAGAGTTTGCGCAGATTCCTGGCGCGTTCTTGTTTACCACTAACTGCCTTATGCCTCCACGCGATTCGTATGCTGATCGAGTATTTACGACTTCTGTTGTGGGATACGAAGGACTTCAGCATATAGGTGAAGACAAAGATTTCGCTCCCGTGATTGCTAAGGCCAAAGAACTAGGTGGGTTCGGGCAGACACAGCAGTTCTTTGGGACAAATGGTGGAACTGTGTTATCTACAGGGTTTGGACACGGAACCATTTTAGGTCTTGTCGATACCGTTGTTGGCGCAGTGCAGAGCGGAGCCATCAAGCATTTCTTCTTGGTAGGCGGTTGCGATGGCGCGCGTTCAGGTCGTAACTACTTCAGTGAATTTGTTGATCAGGCACCACAAGATTCAATCATACTCACTCTTGGCTGTGGAAAGTTCCGCTTCAATGATCGTGATCTTGGTGACATTGGAGGTATTCCGCGCTTGCTTGATATGGGTCAGTGCAATGATGCTTATGGGGCCATCCAAGTTGCATTAGCTCTTGCTGATGCTTTCAAGTGCGAGGTTAACGAACTGCCTTTAAGCTTGGTCCTTTCTTGGTATGAACAGAAAGCAGTATGTATTTTGCTTACGCTTTTACATCTTGGCATTAAGGGAATTCGTTTAGGACCTACGCTGCCTGCTTTTGTGTCGCCAGCTGTGCTAGAGGTTCTTGTTAATACCTTTGAATTAGCTCCTATTTCCACACCCGAAGACGATCTGAAGGCTTTGATGTAGAAAAACGCTGGAATTAGCAGCAAGGAATAAGCGTACTTTAGCGTAGAGAATGTAACGGAGAGAGGCTCGGCATATTTTGTCGAGCCTCTTGCTCTTTTTAAGGTTACTTATCACTTACACAAGCGACAGTGATATATGAATAACGATAAGAACCAAGAACAGCAACGCTAGATGCTTGTGCATCTGGAGCCATTTGTTTTTAAGCTTTTTCTTCGCGTAGAACGTTCTTGCAAGGAAAAAAGCGCTCAGCAAAGCGAGCAGTCCTGTAAGTCCCTGCAAAAGAGCTTGTGTATTACCTGCAAACGAAAGAACTCCATGGATCACCGCTATTGCGATAAGGGCGTTTCCCAGAGGTTTATGGATCTTTCTAAGGTACTGATTGATTATTTTGCTTTTGGACAATCGTCCGAAAAATTTAGCGAGAAGCAAAAGTCCAATTACTAAGGATATCCATCCGAGCCAATGGGATATCATTCTGCATCCTTTCAGCAGTTCAATAGATGTTTAAGTAGCTGTTTGGCAAAGCCAAGATCAGTAGGTTCTTTAAAAATTTCACTTTCGTCGTGAACTATAATTTACAGAAAGGCAAAATAGTTTCCGTAGAAACTATTTTAGCAAAAGTATGATTTTGTTTCCATGGAAACTTTTGGAGAAAATAATGCAGCAGGAAAATAGGAATGAAGAGATAGAACATTTAGTTCAGCTCATAGTGGATGCTTCTTCCGAAAATGAAGCATCGTTTTCGCGTTCCATTGCTGATGCTTTGAAAGAGCTTGGTAGACAAGGCGCACCAACCCTCTCTATCACGGAGTGCCATGTTATTCAAGAAATCGGGGAGAACGATAACATTACTGCTGCTCATATAGCGGATTCTCTCAAAATGACACGTGGCGGCATCTCTAAAATTATTAAGCGTCTTGAGCAAAAAGGGTATGTTGCAATACATGCAAAAACTAACAACAAAAAAGAGAAGTGCCTTACCTTAACCTCATTAGGGGAAAGCGCGCAGTTGGCACATCGACAAATCCACAAACAGAAGCAAGCAAGGCTTATACGTTTGCTTGATGCGTATTCAGAAAGCGAAAAAGATATTCTGATAAGAATGCTGCGTGACTTTGCCAAGGAGGAGAATCTGCTTTAGGTATTCAGGCACCCAGATACCCAGGCACTCAGGCACGCTCTGATGTTTTAATCGCATCCCGATGAATCCCTTCTTTGTCCTTGAAAACCGGTGTGTATTGCTTAAACGTGGCAAGTTTTATCGCGCTGGTTGTTAAGGGTTCTTAATGAGTTACGCACTAATGCTCTATACGTGAAATAGTGCTGAGTGGAAAAGCTACCGTTTATTTTCTTATGAATAATGCCATGACTAAATCCAATATTAAATAAATAAAAATTACGAAATCGATTTACAAGTTACGCAACGTAACGTATATTTCAGATAAAGAAATAATATTAAATAAACAAAGGAGAGACGCAACATGAAGAAAAATGTTGGATCTATGTTGGCGCTTTATCCCACACCAGCTTGTGTTGTGGGGGCAATGGTTGATGGAAAGCCTAACTGGCTACAGGTGGCACACGTAGGTATCATCGGACATGATCGTATTCTTATAAGCAGTATGAAAAACCACTTTACCAATAAGGGTATTCGCGAATCAGGCGCGCTTACTATTAGTTTGGCAGATCAGGCAATGATTCCCTCATTAGATGCTATTGGCTCTAAATCCGGCAAGAAGGACGATAAGTCAAATATCTTCACTTGGGAAAAGGCGGAAAACGGAGCACCTATTCCTTTGGAGGCTCCTTTGACGTTGGTATGCACCGTTCGCGATAATTATGAAACTGAAAGCTTTGATAATTTCATTTGTTCTATCGATGCAACATTGGTAGAAGAAGACAAGCTTGATGAAAACGACAAGCCTGACTACGAAAAAATTTCACCAGTACTCTTTGAATTCCCTACCTATTCCTATTTAGCCACAGGGAAAAAGTTGGGTAAGTGCTTAGAGACTGTAAAGAAGGTTAATCAATAAGCCTACTGCAGCAATTTTTTGTATATCTCTTCATCCGAATCAAGAAAAACATTGAATATCACAACGGGGACATCTTTATTATGGGCTTCTTGCTTATCGAGCCATGCTCGCGTGGTGTTTACTGCAATTTTTGCAGCTTCTTCGGCCGGAAAGCCAAATACTCCCGTACTGATACAACAAAATGCAAGAGAGGTATCTTTCTCTTGTGCAGCAGCGTCAAGACAGCTGCGATAACTTGAGGCCAGCTGTTCGCGCAGTTTGTCGTTGAGGGCGCCATTGGCGATAGGACCCACGGTATGAATAACATGCTTGGCAGGAAGATTATAAGCAGGTGTAACCTTTGCCTGTCCCGTGGGTTCTTCATGCCCTTGTTTAATCATGAGGCGAGCGCATTCGTAGCGAAGCTGTATACCAGCAAACGTATGAATTGCGTTATCGATGCAGTAATGTAAAGGTGCCCAGCATCCCGTCATGCCTGAGTTTGCGGCATTAACAATTGCATCTGCGGCAAGCGTGGTGATATCGCCTTTCCACAAACGAAGCCGCGCGTCTAAAGGCGCTGGTGTTAGATCATCAACAGAAGTAATCCCTGCCTCTTGAATCATTCCCTGAAGAAGCTCATCTTGAGCCGCCAACAAATCATCATCGGCATACCAGGGTTCGCGTACGTTTACTAAAGCACGAAAAGCAAGCCATAGTTGAGTGGTGGAAGCGGTATCAAGTTTATCGGGAGAGGGAACAATATCGAGAAGAGCCTGAGTGATATAGCCGCCGTTATCATGGCGCTCTTTCATGAGTCGTTTTACAAGATAGAGACAAAGATCGCGTTTGCGTTGCTGATCCATACGATGTCCTTTCACGCTTTTCTTTATTGTAGTGGTCTTTGCTGGGGAACGTTTAGAGAAGGCGCTAAGTAGGCACCAATAGGCAAACGAGGCAATGAGCAAATGAGACAAATGGGCGTGAGACCAATGGGTAAATGAGATTACCAAGAGGCAATGGCCTCAATGAGCATGAGACTAATGGACGTGAGATTAATGGGCAAAGAGACACCTGCTGCGAAGAGTAATACGCAAGCAGCAAAGTTGCAACGAGGGCTGTTATAAGGAGGGTCTATAACCAGCATTCGGGTTTATGAATTAACGCAAAATCGAAAAAGCGAGTAGGATTGAAACCCGTCGATTCTAGTTCTGGCAGTGATTGATCTGAACGCAACCCAAGTGGTTCGCCAAAGGATCAGTACAAGAAACCAGACAACGAACTAAGAAAGAAGATACCGCACGCCGAAAGGAGGACTTGTGAGCAGCTTTGCAAAAGAGGCATTACGAGACTGCAATAGATTCAACGAACGAATGTGCAAGTCCAATGACGTGCACAAAGCGATGTAGATGAGGCAATGCGGTATAACCAAAAGCACTGCCTAGGCGCACTAAGCCAAGCGTAAGTTAATTCAGTATTCATCGCTTTTTTCTCTTGTTGTTCTGATTCAATTTTTAGTTCGCTTTTTTGAAAGGAAAATCCAATGACAAAGTTTATCCCCCGTACACTCTTTGCCGTTGTTGCGGTAGCAGTAGCTCTTTGCGCAGCGCTTGCGCTCACAGGATGCAGTGGCACGTCGAGCGATTCCGCTTCAGAAAATTCTGATGACAGCAAAGTTATCAAGGTAGCTGCGGTGCCTACTCCTCATGCAGAAATACTTAACAACGCTGTAGCACCTCTTTTGGAAAAAGAAGGCTATACCCTTGAGGTAACTGAATTTACTGACTACATTCAGCCTAATACCGCAACCGAAGATGGCGAGGTTGATGCTAACTATTTCCAGCACGGTCCTTACCTTGAGAACTTCAATGCCGAACGTGGTACCCATTTGGTCTCGGTAACTGCCGTTCACTATGAGCCTTTGGCAATCTATCCTGGCAAGGTAAGCTCTCTTGATGATTTACAGAATGGCGCAACCGTTGCAGTTCCTAACGACCCCACCAATGAAGCACGTGCGCTGTTGTTGCTCCAGCAGGAAGGCCTTATTACCTTGGCCGATGGTGTGGGAGTAAATGCTACTATCAACGATATTGTAGACAACCCTCTCAATCTTCAGATCGAAGAGCTTGAGGCGGCAGTGGTACCTACCGTATTGGCAGACGTTGATGTGGCTTGCATCAATGCAAACTACGCAATCGAAGCAGGCCTTACGGTAAACAACGACGCTTTGGCAGTTGAAAGTGCCGATGGTGATGCAGCAAAAACCTACGCAAACTTGCTTGTTGTTAAAGAAGGAAACGAAAACAACGAAGGAATTCAGGCTCTCGCAAAGGCGCTTAATTCCGATGAGGTTCGCGATTACATCAACGATAACTACCAAGGATCGGTACTGCCGGTATTCTAAGTAGACACTAAATACCTTTCGAAGGTCGTCCAAAGGGCGGCCTTCTTTGACGTAAAATAGGCAAGACAAACATAAAAGGAGGAATAAACAACATGATCAACGTTGATGAATTACGAAACGCTCCTGTTGCTATTTTAGGCGGTGGCGCTGTTGGTAAGACCTGTGGTGCTGATTGCGCTTTAGCTGGTCAGGAAGTTCGCATTTGTGACTTGGATCCATTTTTTGAAAAGACCTTGGGCACGGTAATGAAAACAGGCATTACCCTGCAGGATAAGGCACCTGGAACTCAGACCAAGTATGGCTTCCGTCGTATGGGTAAAGGCGAATTTGCCTTGGCAACTAATTCGGTAGCAGAGTGCGTAAAGGGCGCAAAGCTCATCATTGTTGGTATTCCTTCTGTTGCTCATGAAATTTTCTTTAAGGAACTTATCCCTTGTCTTGAAGACGGTCAGGTAATTCATATCATTCCTGATAACTATGGTTCACTGAAGTTGCGCAAGATGATGCGTGAGGCTGGCTGCACTAAAAACGTTATTATCGGCGGTTGGTCTTCTGCACCTTATGGTACCCGCGTAGACACCGAAGGTGGCGTTATGAAGCCTACCTGCAGTTTGGTCTATCGTGCTATTACCTTGCGCGGTGCTGCTCTTCCTGCAAAGGACACCGAAGATTTTGTAGAAAGCTCCAAGGCTCTGGGATGCTTTGATGCTATTACCGAAGGCGACGGCGCTGTTTGCGGTGATACGGTATTGGATATTGGTTTCTCTAACGTAAATCCTGTTATTCATGTTCCTGGTACGGTACTGGGTGTTTCCACGATGGAAAACTTCAGCACGGTTCTTGGTAAGAATGCTCACGAATACAGCATTTACTCTCATTCCTTCTGCCCCTCTATCAGTGAAGTTCAGTATCAGTTCTACAACGAAGAGATTGCTTTGGCTAAAGCTATTGGCGTTGGCATTCAGCCCTTCAAGAAGGAAGTTTTCTTCCAGCGCACAAGCGTTCTTGGTGAAGAGTACATGGGCGAAGGCTGCATTGTTCCTTTCGAAGAAGAATGGGAAGTAGGCTATGCTACCGGTCCTTTCACTATTCAGAATCGCTATGTGACTGAAGATGTTCCGGTAGGCTGCCATGTATATCATGAGTTGGGCAAAAAGTTCGGCGTTCCAACTCCTGTTATCGATTCCATGATCGTACTCGGTGGCGTTATGAACAAGACCGACTATATGGCAACGGGTCTTACTCTTGAAGATTTGGGTATTGCTCATTTGGATAAAGAACAGCTGCTTGCTTATTTGCATGAAGGCGAATACGTCGAAGCGTAAGCAAAGCGCTACAACCTAAGAAAAATGCATGTGGCTGGCATTGTCTTGTAATGATGATGCCAGCTTTTGGATAAAGGGGAAATAATGTCAGTGTCTTGGAAAAGCGCTTATGGTGCTATCACAAACGAAGAGCAGCGTCGTGGGGTTTTTGAATTGCCACCTCGTTATACCAGCGGCCAAGCACTGGGCATTATTGCTGTCGATTTGGATTACCCCAAGGTTCCAGGCAATGTGGTAAACGCTACGACCTATGATTTTCCTGTTCTTTACGAAATGGTCTCGTTTGAAATCGAACAGCTTTTTGCAGGTGACCCTAGCATTAAAGAGCAGGTGATTGAAGCGGCAAAAAAGCTTGAGGCAGAGGGTGTCCGTGCCATTATAGGGGCCTGTGGATACTTTGCTCATTTCCAAAAAGAGGTTGCCGCGGCAGTGGGTGTGCCGGTGTTTATGTCCAGCTTGTGTCAGCTTGCAACAATTAAAACCTGGCTTCCTGCAGAAAGAAAAATTGCGGTATTCGCTGCTGATGGCGCCAGTATCAATGACGAATTTTTGTCACAGGTAAATACCACAACTGATCAAATAGTGGTGGTGAACGTGGGTGACATGGAAAGCTTTGCACCCATTCGCTGGGGCAAAGGTCCGCTTGATAATGGGCTTCTTGAAGACGATTTATGTAAGCGTGCCCAGGAGGTTTGCGCAAAGTATCCTGAGGTTGATGCAATTCTTCTGGAGTGTAGCGATCTGCCTCCTTATGCTGCGGCAATACAGCGCGCAACAGGGCTGCCTGTCTTTGACTTCATCACGCTTGCAAAGTGGGTTGAAAGTGTGGTTGTCCAGCGCCCTTATTACGGCGCGCTCTAAAATTTAAGCTTCTTATTAAGCTTTAGGTGGCTTAGGTAAAACGTATTTGATACCCGTTTTTTGCGAAAGCCTGGTAATGGTGGACGCTGCATGAATCAGCTCTTTGATTTCTTCGTCAGTTAAGCCATCAAGGTTGGACTGCAGGGTCATATGTAATTCGTGAATATGATCATCAAGCATAAGAACGCCTTTATCGGTAAGGTGCGCAATGACCATGCGGCGGTTTTCTTCGCTTCTCTCAGTGTCGATAAGATCCTTTTCCCGAAGGCCGTGTATAGCGCGAGTGGTTTGTTCGGGCGCAATATATACCTTGGCACTGAGGGTTGACATATTCATAGGGCCATCAGAATAAAGGGCCATCAAAATATCCATCTGTGTTTTAGTAACAGGGACGGGGAAGGAAGCGGTTAAAACCGTTCTTTTGAAAAGCTCGTTGAAATAAAACGAAGCCTGAATAAGTGATTGCGCATCTTCGCTCGTTATCATGGGATAGACATTCCTGTTCGTACGTATCGAATCTGTTTTGAATTATAAAGAATTATTTTTACCCACTAAAAATTTCCTCACACAACTTTATGGCGAGTTCTTTCTTTTCTTCTCTATCTCTTGACTATAGTCAAGTGTTTTATACACTTGATAATCGTCAAGTTTTATAGTGCGGAAACGACAAGAACGTTTCGAATAAAACAGCTTGATCATAAAAGTCAGCGTTTGAAAGCGAGAAGAATGGCTCCCCTAGGATTAACAAACGAACAACGAAATATGGTAATGGTGCTGCTTTGCGGTGCTGTTCTGGTGGTTTTGAACCAAACCCTTCTTTCTCCTGCATTGCCATCCATTATGGAGCACTTGCAGGTTGATGCTACGACGGTTCAGTGGCTAACGTCTGCCTATGCGTTGGTAGAGGCGGTAGTAATTCCGCTTGCTGCATGGTTTATGGGACGCTTTAGCACGCGCTTTTTATTCATTGGCGGAATGTCTCTTTTTGGTGCAGGCAGTTTGGTTGCAGCGCTGGCTCCAGTTTTTGCTGTACTGCTTGTAGGTCGCGTTATGCAGGCAATGGCAACCGGCGTCATGATGGTAATGGTTATGTCGCTTATCCTTCTTACCTTCCCGCGTGAAAGCCGTGGCAAAGCAATGGGGTTGGTAAGTTTGGTGATTGGCTTTGCCCCTGCAATTGGCCCAACTCTTGGAGGCTTGCTTGTTGATGTTGTTGGGTGGCGTGCACTGTTTTGTATCGTAGTGGCATTTTCGGTGTTGATTATTCTTTTTGCCGCTCGCGCTCTTAAGAATCGTGAAGGATTCCCTCGAACCTCTGCAGATGCCTTATCAATTATTTTCTCTTCAATTGGCTTAGCATCGCTTTTGTACGGCTTGTCTTCATTTGCTTCTTCGGATCAAGTTGAGCTTTGTGTGGCACTTATAGTTTTAGGTCTTGTCTTTGTGGGTTTGTTTGTACACAGGCAGTTCAAGATTGAAGAGCCAATGCTGCGTCTTGAGGTGCTGTATAGCCGCCGCTATCGCATGGCGTTTATTGTCTGTGCCCTTCTTCAGGCAATCCTCATTGGCCTGAGCGTTATCATGCCGCTGTATATCCAAAACATTTTGGGCTATTCGGCAACCATTAGCGGTTTGGCAACCCTTCCCGGTGCTTTATTGGGCGCAGTCGCCGGGTTGATTGGCGGAAAAATTTTCGACCAGCATGGGGTACGGGGTGTTGCTCTTGGTGGCGTGGCAACGCTGTTTATTGGCTGTATTGGAATGTACTTTTACGCGATCGACAGTTCGATGGTGCTGGTTGTTGCCGCAAACATGGTTACCTGCGGATCGCTGCAAATTCTTTTCACGCCCATTAATACCTGGGGTGTGAATTCTCTAAACAACGAATTGGTTCAGCATGCAACTGCAACAACAAATACGGTTAATCAGGTGGGTGCTTCGCTAGGTACTGCACTAATTATGTCCTTTAGTGCTTTGGGAACTTCGGTTGCAACGCAGGGTAGTGAACTCCAGCGAATTTTCTATGGATACCATTGGTCGTTTACCGCGGTTTTGGTTTTGGGTGCACTTGTACTTGTGCTAGTCGTGCTGTTCATTCGTAATATGAAGTCGGATCAGTTACCTGTCGCTGTTCGGGACCAGTCTTCTCAGAAGGAGGGAATCAACGTGTATCAAACAGTGGGCGATGTTATGGATACCGACCCTGTTGTGGTTCCGCTTGATGCTCCTATGAGTGCTGCGGCGAAGATTTTGGCTGCGGCTGATGCAAGTGGCGCAGTTATCGTTGATGATAAATCCATGGCGTGTGGCTTTGTTTCCACGAGCGACATCTTAAGCTTCTTTGCTGATGAGTCTCGCCTGGTTACCGGAACTGCTGGATTTGTAGTGCTGCGTGAACTTGATAATGAAGATGTTCGCAAGCAGGTAAGCCGCATGAAGGACATCCAGGTGGTAGATGTGGCTACCAAGAAAGTGATAGGGGTGTCCCCCGACACGAATTTGGGAGAAGCATGTAAGTTGTTGGCGGAAAAGCGCCTAAAAATCTTGCCTGTTTTAGAAAACGGCAAGCTTTTGGGTGTTGTTCATCGTAGTAATCTCGTTCATCTGATTGCTGAAGTTCTAGAGGAAGACGAAGTAGCTTCGGATAAGGCAGCTTCAGGTAAGGCAGCATTGGGCGAGGCAGCTTCGGAAGTACAATAGAACCGCAAAACACTTCAGCGCTGAAAGCACAGGATATTAGGTAGAGATAAGCAAGATGCTAGTCAACTTGGTAACGCTGCATTTTGTGAAGGGATACAAGAAGGGCAGGTGTCAAAAGCCTTGTGTGATCGAGCGATGCTACGCAAAGAGCTTGCTTCTTATGTTCCTTATAACGAGCAAGAAGCACTTGATAAGCAAGTGATGCTTGCTGCCCTTGATGCTGACAGTAATTGTTTTAACCGTAGTGCACAAGCGCATTTCACCTGTTCTGCTTGGGTGGTAGATCCTCAAAGGACACAAACTATCATGGTGTTTCACAATATCTATCACTCATGGAGTTGGATTGGTGGCCATGCTGATGGATGTTGTGATTTAAGGGCGGTTGCTTTGCGGGAATTAGGCGAAGAAACCGGGGTTACACAGGCGCGTTCCGAGGGCTCAATTTTCTCGCTGGAGGTTCTCACGGTTGATGGGCACGAAAAACACGGGGCATATGTAAGCTCTCATCTGCATCTTAATGTGACCTATTTATTCGAAGTTGACCCTGGTGAGCCTCTTCGGATAAAGCCCGACGAGAATAGTGGTGTGAAGTGGGTTCCTTTTAAGGAGGTTATAGCGCTTTCGGATGAACCCTGGATACGGGAGCGTATCTATGCCAAGCTCCTTGCGAAGAGCGGTTTTAGGTCATGAAAAACAATCACCAAAAGCGTTGCTGGTTAAAGCGTCCGTTATGAACGGGCGCTTTTTATAAGGATGCCCAATGCGAGCAAGCAATAGGCGATTCCGACAACGATGGTTATAGTGGGAGATACGACAGGTGTGGTATTTCCAAAAAGAAAGACGTCTATTAGTTCAGGCGCTGCTCCTGTTGGTAACATCCAGGGAGATATTCCTGCGACGGTATTCATGCTGGCGGTAATCACGCCGCAAAATAAAAGGGGAGAGCCCCAAGATGAAGCCCGCTGTTGGTCGTTAAGCCGCATTCCGATTGCAACCGAAACAAACGAAATAGGAATGATGGTGAAAAGCATAAGAAAAGCAACCTGCGCTGTTTGCTCCACCGTACGCATAATTACAAAAGCGCAGATGATGCATATAAATTCACATACAAGTATGCAGCCAATAACCTTTCCTGTGGTGATGGAAGCGCGGGTCATTCCGGACAGGAGCAGGGTTTGTTCCACACCACGTTCGCGCTCTTCAGCCAAGATGCACACCGTACCAATGCCTCCGATACTGCATACTGCCAACTGACATAAAAAGGGTGCAGAAAACCATTCAAAGAAGTGGAAGAATTCAGTAAAAAGCACGGTAAAAATAATAAGGACGACAATCGTGGCAATCATGGATGGGTTGACTGCAAGAGAGCGTATTTCATGTAAGACAAGCGCACCAATCATGCGTAACTGTCTATGCGGTGCCGCTAGAGTTTTCGCGGATGCGTCACATTCAAGGGTAGGTTCGCTCGAAGATAGGGAATGCTTTTCAAGTTCGCGGGATTTTTCCATGACTATTTCATTCCTAGGGTGGCGCGCATTTCTTCAGCACGGCCTTTTGCAAGCGGGATTGAACTGTGTGCTACGTCGGACAAGGTGAGGTTAAACGAATTTCGGGTGAAGCGTTCCACTTTCGTGACACGTTGAACATTGACGATATAGGAGCGGTGGCATCGGAAAAACCCAAAACGGGTCAGTTCTTTTTCGAGCTCATCTAAGGTGGAGGGAGTCTGGTAAAGTTCTCCGCGCACCGAGACGTAGTTTTGGCGATTGATACTTTCTATAAAGTCAATTTCTCTTGGATCAAAAAGGAGATCAGAAGATCCTGATTTGGCCTGGACTTTGCAGACACGAACCTCGTCACCGGCGAATACCTCGCCTTCCTCGTCAACGGAACCTTCTTCGGCAGGGTTCTGAGAAGAATTTTTTTCCAAGGTATCTGTCGTTTGGGCGGGGAAGAATCGACCTTCTTCTTCCCACCAAGCGTCGCCCGGCATAAGAAGGGCTTCACGGAGCGGTTCTCCTACCGTAATAAACAAGGTGCCTTTCTCTGTTTCGCTCGCAATCCAACTCAGAACAAGAGACCGAGCGTCGGGGCCTAGTTCGAAAAGAGGGCGTTCGCAGAATACCACCTCGGGTTCGAATAAGGCCATACGAGCAAAATTCATAAGGGCGCGTTCTTCGGGCGTGAGCTTTAAAACCGAGGTGTTTTTCTTCCCGCTCAATCCGAAATGATCCATGACTTCTTGTGGGGTTATCTTGCCGCCTGCCAAGCGGGCGAAGAACTTCAAATAGGAACGGACGGTGTCGCGCTCGAATCCTTTGTCCGATTCAAGGTAAAACGCACAGCGCTTTTTTCGATAGAAGGCGCGCACCGATGCGATGGCTTTACGACTTGTTTCGCGGCCGCATTCCAGGTGAATACTTTTGTCAGATTCTCCCTCTATGAGTGCTTCGATGGAATTGTAGTCGGGCGAATTTGCAGTCATGGAATCGTCCTTGTGTGTGAGTTTTTTTCAATAGGTTTTTTAATCAAGCGAAATAGTATCACAGCGCGCTCAGGCAAAAATGTGCAAATGCTTACGAGGTGCTCTCTGCGTGCTCCTGTCGTAGTTCTCAGTGCTCCTTTCGTAGTTGGGCGTGCTCCCGTCATACCAAAACTCTGTATTTGACCTGGTATTCATGAAAAACTTCAGATGTCGCAAAACACGTGAGCAAAATTTTGCAAGGCAGGCGAAAAAGCAAAGAGGTTTGGAATACATAAAACGCTTCGTTTTGATGGGAAAGGAACTAACAATGGGCTCGCAATTACTTTTAAGCATTCTGAAAGACAGCGGCATTGCCGATATCGCCGTTTCGATTGTTGATTATTTCATCGGCAAGAAGGATTTCGACAAAAAGAAGAAAAGCGCAGCGTCACGTCAGGCAAAGAAAGGAGGACTTCGATGAGCACTGTAATGGCAATGGAGGGCGTAAACCTCTCTTTCAAACTTGGATCAGGGCCCCGCGCGGCGTATAAACAGGTGTTAACCAATCTTTCTTTTTCGGTTCATCGTGGTGAAGTTTTCGGATTCTTGGGTCCTTCGGGTGCGGGTAAAACCACCACTATTAAATTGCTTACACGGCAGCTTAAAAAAGATGGGGGAAGAATCCAGCTTTTTCATCGACCCATTGAAAATGCGAGTGATGCTGATTACGAACGCATTGGAATATTGTCCGATACCAGTGCTCTTTATGAACGTTTGTCTATCGAGGATAACCTGAAATTTTATGCAAGGATTCGCGGGGTGTCTGCTCAGGGTATTTCGGCACTGCTCGAGCGAATGGCACTACAAGATGATCGTAAAACGCTCATCAAAAATTGTTCGAAAGGAATGAGACAGCGTGCAGCATTGTTGGCAGCTTTGATTCATTCGCCGGAGCTTTTGTTCTTGGACGAGCCCACAAGTGGGCTTGATCCGGCGGCCCGTGCGGAGGTTCATCGTATGCTTTCTGAGCTGAAGGCGGCAGGCACGACGATATTTCTCACAACGCACGATATGTCCGAAGCAGATGGACTGTGTACTCGCGTGGCAATTCTTAATGAAGGACGCATCGTAGCATGCGATTCGCCCGACGAATTAAAGCGCGCGCATGCGAGAAACAGGGTGGATATCCACACGAAAACACGTGGTGTAATTTCTACTACCAAAGATGCAGAAGGTGCTGCGATAATAAGCGAACTGATGAAATCGGGAGAGTGCTTATCCATCCATTCGGATGAGCCAAATTTGGAAGAAGTATTCTTGGGCTTAACAGGGAGGGAATTCTAATGCAGGCAACTATGAGAAAGATTGGCGCTCTCTGCCAAAAGGATTTCATCGACATGTTCAAAAATCCAAGCATGCTGGTTTGCCTTCTTATGCCTATTGGCTTTGCGGTTCTATTCCGCTACATGCTCAGTGATGTAGGGATGGCAACTGTGGGCGAAGACCCAAATGCGGCGGGAGCTGCAGTAAGTGAAATACTGGCGACTTTTGAGCTTTCCGCTTCGCTTTGTATGGCTATCGGTATGGTTGTGAGTATGGCGGTGGTCTACGGCATTGCTGAAGAAAAAGAAAAGCACACCTTACGCACTTTGATGCTTGCGAATGTAAGCGCTGGTCAGATTATTGTTTCTCGAGCATTTGTTTCCCTGGCGATGATGCTTGTGGTAGCAGCAGCGTGCTTCTTTATCGCTGATGTGTCCGATCAAATGATGCTGATTCCTTATCTGGGATTGGGCATATTAGGAGCGCTCCCTATTATTCTGCTCTCTTTAGTATTGGGGCTTGCCGCTCGTGATCAGATGACTGCTGGTCTGTACTCGGTTCCGGTAATTCTAGTCGCTCTTGCTCCAATGTTTGGTGCTTATAACGAGACGGTTTCGGATATTGTTTCATATCTGCCAACAGGTGGAATGGATACCCTTGTTGGGCTGATGATGCAGGGTACCTTGTTTACGAGTGAAGCGCTTGTTCCGCTGGCGATAACCTTGGGATGGACTGTTGCGTGTGCCCTCTTGTTTGTCGCCTTGTTTAAGCGGCTGGTTCGTGATAATTAGTACGTAATTAGTACGTAATTAGTACGGTTCCTTATCCTGAAAAAATAACAACAAAATAATTGCAACAACAAAATAATTGCAAGGATTCATGCACCCCATTCGTGTTGTAGGTGAGAACAAAAAGTAAACACGCTAAACACGAAGGGGTGCAACTATGAAGACTAGTAATTACAACTCAATTGCGCATACGCAAAATCGAAAACGTATAGTTTTGGCGGGAGTTCTTGTGCTCCTGGTGGCAGGATTTTGTCTCGTGATCTTGTCTGGCTGTTCTGCTCTTTCTGCTTATGCCGCTCAAGGCGAATCAGGGCAAACCAACCAAGGTGTTTGCCGTATTTATCAGGACACCAACAATGATGGCGTATGCGACAACTGTGGTAGCTACTGTTCGGGCGGTTCTCATTGCGGGCAGGGCTTTGTTGACAAGAACAACAACGGAATATGCGATCATCGCGAAATGGGCCATCAAAAAGGCAATGCTCATCACGGATCTCAGAGATAAACTTACCCTATCATGCGATCTTCTTCCGACATAGAACAGGCAATGGATTCCTATAGCGATGCGGTCTGGCGCGCTTGCCTTGTTTACCTTGCGCCGTCAGAAGCAGAGGATATTTTCCAAAATACTTTTATGAAGTATGCCCTGCATGAATCGCCGTTTCGCGACGAAGAGCACAAAAAGGCATGGCTTATTCGTGTTGCTATCAACGCCTGCAAAGATGTTCTTAAAGCAAAGAACTCTCAGAATGAGTCACTTGAGGGCAGGGCAGAGCGTGACCAAAACTCAAAAGGAGTGTTTGGTGTTGCAAATGGGTCAGGCATCTTTTCGGCGGTTTCTTCGGAGACTTCCGAAAGGTCTGCCTCTGATACCTCATTAGATATTGCTCTTCTTGAAATACTCGATGCTTTCAATTCGCTCGACGATCCGCCGAAAACAGAGTTGTATCTTTCTCTTTATGAGGGCTATACCGCAAAAGAAATTTCCGTTATGACTGGCGAGCCCGAAGGAACGGTGTATTCCTGGATTTCACGTGGGAAAAAATTACTGCAGGAGGCATTGCGATGAATGATCCCGAAAAACAGATACGTGATGCCCTGACAAGCGCTTTTGATGAAATCCATGCGCCCGAAGACTTAAAAAGTCGCACTTTGCAAGCGATCGAGGCCCAGCGTGCGCAGGAATGTGAAGCCCGAAAAACAAAGAGATTCCGTTTGGTAACTTCTCTGCGTGCAAGAATTGCCTTGGCGGCATGTGCGGTGCTTGTTGCGCTCGGCATTGGTGCGGGTGCTTTTGCTTACAATACGCCGACAGCGTATGTAGGGATTGATATTAATCCCTCAATTGAGCTGGGAATCAACTGTTTTGATTATGTGGTGAGCGCAGAAGGTCTCAATGATGATGGCAAGACGCTTCTTGATGCCACGAATATTACTGGGATGAGGTACGAAGAAGCGCTGCAATCGCTCGATACTTCGCTGCAGGCCGAAGGGTATCTGACTCCTAATGCTGCGGTAGCAGTTACGGTGATGTGTGATGATGAGGGTCGTTGTACGCATCTAGAGGAGACTAGCAAGCGTTGCTTCGAATCGGCAGGGCAGGGGGTGCATTGTTCGAGGGCAACTTCAGATGAGCATCATGCCGCTCATGAGATGGGTCTTGGTATGGGAAAGTATCAGGTATGGTGTGCACTTGTAGATGCAGGAGTGGATATATCACCAGATGAAGCAGCGAGTATGACCATGGCGCAATTACGCAGCCTTGCCGCTGATGCAGGCGTAGATCTCAATCAAGTAATGTCACAAAATTCAAATGAGGAAGAAGCAAGTGATCACTCATCTAGCTCCAATTCCGATGATGCCTCTGCTTCCACTTCGGAGAACTCAGACTACCACGGAGGACACCAGCGTACACGCCAAGGAGGAGCGCACCACGACGAGTAAGCTTTTCGCTAGAAAAAGGCTTCTTTTGTCCTGTTAGTGGGAAATGGCTTCTTTTGGCTTGGTTGGGCGGTACCTCGTGTACCGCTTGTCCGCTGATCGGTGAGTTTTACCTAGATAGAGCCGCTATTCGTTTTAGCTACGATAAGATCAAATATTGGTGGGATCGTGCTTGCAATGGTTCCTTTTGAAATAGGCTCGAACAGAGCTTATATGAAACCGCACAAGGATCCAGATTGATCACAGCATAAGTCTACAAGTCTGCAAGGGTTATCAAAAGATGCAGACAAAGACAGTTCCCTCTTGTTTCATTAGTACTTCGTTTATTTGGAAGGTTGCGATGGCAGAGTATAACAAGCTCACCCCTGAACTTATCGAGCAACTCACAAAAATAGTGGGCGAGGATAATTGCTACGTTGGTGACGATATCAGCGCTGACTATTCTCATGATGAAATGCCTATATATGGCAAGCAGATGCCTGAAGTAGTCTGCTTACCTGCAAGCACAGCCGAGGTAGCAGCTATCATGATGTTGTGCAACGACAACAACATTCCCGTTACGGTGCGCGGCGCAGGTACTGGTCTTGTTGGTGGCGCAACACCTCTCTTTGGCGGTGTTGTTTTGTGTACCATGCGTATGAACAAAATTCTGTATTACGACATGAACAACTTGCTCGTTCATGTTCAGCCTGGCGTTCGTCTGTGCGATTTGGCAGCCGATGCGCTCGAGCATGACCTGATGTATCCCCCTGATCCCGGCGAGAAAACAGGTTCTTTGGGTGGAAACGTAAGCACCAATGCTGGTGGTATGCGCGCAGTGAAATACGGAACCACACGCGACTACGTTTTGGCCATGACGGTAGTTTTGCCAAACGGTCAGATCTTAGAGCTTGGACGTTCGGTTACTAAGACAAGCTCTGGTTATAGTCTGCTTCACTTGATGATTGGCTCCGAAGGTACGTTGGGTGTAATTACCGAACTCACCTTAAAGCTTATCCCTAATCCCAAAGAAGACATCAGCTTCATTCTTCCTTTTGCTGATATTGATACGGCAATTTCTGCGGTACCTAAGATCAAGCTCGCCGGCTTGAGTCCTCAATCTATCGAGTTCATGGAACGCGACATTGTTGACTCTTCAGCTAACTACACGGGTAACAAGATCATCCCTACCGTAATCGACGGCAAGGAAGCAGGGGCTTATATTCTGGTTACGCTCGACGGCAATGATCAGGATGAGATTTTCCAGCGCGCAGAAACCTTAGCTGAGATCGGTGATGAAATTGGCGCATACGACACCTTGGTGTTGAGCCATCCTGCCGATAAGCGTGCTGTTTGGGAAGCCCGCAGCGCATTTTTGACGGTAATCGAAGCAGAAACCGACCTTATCGACGAAATGGACGTTGTTGTTCCTGTTGATAAAATTCCTGCTTTCTTAGAGTATGCTCATGAGGTTGGTGACAAGTACGAAGTACGCATTCGTTCTTTCGGTCATGCAGGCGATGGCAACTTACATATTTATTGCTGCGCAAACGATATGGACGAGGATCTCTTCTTGGAGCGCACCGCAAAGGTTATGAAGGCAGCATACGAAAAGTGCACCGAGCTTCGCGGTCAGGTTTCTGGCGAACATGGTATTGGCCATGCAAAGAAGGAATATCTGCGTGAATCGGTAGGGGATACCGCAATTGGTCTTATGGCCGGTATCAAGCAGGTGTTTGACCCGAACATGATTTTGAATCCTGGCAAGATCTGCAACTAGGAGATTCATAGTATTTTGGATCTGATTGCACAAACAGTGCTGTCCAGCTATTGACTACTGCTTACATGCCTTGTGCGATTATGTACCTTATGCCGTCCCTTTGTAGTGAGGGGCGGCATATTTTTTTGCCATTAGCGGGTTTATTTCTTTACTTCGGTACGAGCGATCTTTGCCTTGCGGAGAGTTGGGCGTTCATCGGCAACCTGCTTCATGAAGATTGCAGCCAAAACGACCAGTACAAGCATGATGAAAGAACCGGGGTCAGGAATGCCTACGGTGGAGAGCAGCATTACCTGATAAGCAACCGCCACAACACCAATAAGGCACATAATGATTACCAAAATCGTAGGAGATGCCTTGTCGTAGAGCCAATGGAAGCCTTTGAAGTTGATGGTGGTACCAAAGATACCCATGAAAATAAGTAAAACGGCTTCAATGCGTAAAAGAGTTGCAACGGAATAGCCGTTAATCATATTACCGCCATAAACTACCAGGTCAAATGTAGAGAAATCGCCAGAAAAACCGCCGTATTGCTGACCCTGAGCATAGGCGATAATCGCGCAGCCTGCACCAACAATGGCACAGACGATAGCCCAGATAAAAATGGCGTTCAAAACGTTGTGCAAGCGATGACGCTTAGGGGTTAGAGGATAACCATCGTCACCAATGCGATTGCCGTCTTTGTCATAGTGGATATAGATCGGCTTTTTCTCAACTTTTTCGGGATTAAGAGCTTTGGACTCGTCTTTAGAATGAGGGCGTAAACGGAATTTCATACCTATCCTTTTAATTGATTTCAAGCGTTCCTAGTTTAGCGAAGAAGCGTTGTGAAAAACATCTCGACAAAGGAGGAACGGTATATCTCCATGAATGAAATATATACAAAAAACGCGTACAAAACGAGGTTGATACGCATTCCTAATCATACCCATTTCTTATTGGAATGTGTGCTTACAGAAGTTGCGATTCGCAGTATTTTTCCATCTGCTATATTAAAAAGCTATTGGACAGGGTTATCTTTGAGGAGTATTCCACAAAATGAAATTGGCCCATTTGCGGTATTTTAAGCATCTTGCTTCAGTTATGAGCTACACCAAAGCGGCGAAAGACTTGTTTATTGCGCAGCCAACGCTTTCTGCTGCAATCATTCGTATGGAACAAGAATTGGGCTTTACTCTTTTCAACCGCTCTGAAGGAGTGGCTTCGCGTATTGAGCTGACCACGCAAGGAAAAATTTATCTTGAATATGTCACGCGTGCACTTGAAACGTACGACGAGGGTATTCGCCTTGCAGAACAGTCGGTCGCCATCAGCGAAAACACTATGCGACTAGGCACCCTGTATTCGATGAAGGGTCAGTTTTGGTCTCAGGCGCTTAGCGAATTTGCAGCACGCTACGAGAAGCGCCCCCTTCTCCATATGCAGCAGGCGTATTCTGGCGAGTTGGCGCAACAGCTCAAAGAAGGAAAAATTGATGTGGCGTTTGCGGCACAAACTAAGTATGCAAGCGATTTGAATATGACGCTGGTTTGGCAACAGCCTTTAGTGGTCTGTGTGAATAAGGCTCATCCGCTGGCGCAGAAAGACTCAGTTACTCTCGATGACTTGAAGCAATATCGTCTTCTCACATACGGGAAAGATTCTTCTGTTTCCGAAGGGTTGGACGAATTGTTTGCGGAGAATGCAAACGAATTCGAATTAGTGCGAAGCTTTGACGATGAAATCACGTTATCCTCGTTTGCTTCTGCTGATCCCGATAATGTGTCCCTTCTGGTCTATTCTTTTTTGGTCAACTCTTTTGACGACGTGGTGTGTTTGCCTATTGAAGGAGTGCCGGCTGACTTTCATAAGGTGTATCTTATGAGTCGAAAAGAGCCTCATTCACAGCTGGTAAGTGACTTCATCTCCTTTATGAGTAACTACTCATTTCCTGAACTTTCCATTCATTAGAAAACTCATTAAAAGCTATCCTCAAAAGCGGCAGAAGCTTGCGGGAAAGGTGCTAAGCTGCGCTTCAAAATGCCGTGCATTTCTGCGATGGCAATGCCGTAGTTAACAATAGGTACTCCTGCATCTCGGCAAGAAGCTACGCGATAGCGCACTTCGCGGTCGTTAAGCATGCAGGCACCGCAATGAATAACCAAGTCATATCCTTCAAGCGATTCAGGAAAACCTCCCCCTGAAGTGAAATCAAAGTGAGGGCTCGCCCCCGTGAAATTATGAATCCAATGAGGGATTTTAACCGTGCCGATATCATCACACTGGCGGTGATGTGTGCACCCTTCAGCAATGAGAACCTTGCTTTGATCGGTAAGCTGAGCAAGACGAGCTGCTCCTGCGGCGTAATCCTGCAAGTTCCCTTTGTAGCGCGCCATTAAAATCGAAAACGAAGTGAGCGCTAAATCCTGCGGAACAAGTTTGTTCACCTGCTCAAATGCTTGTGAGTCAGTAACGACAAGACGCGGTTTGCGAGCGCAGGCTGCAAGTGTTGCCGTAAGGTTTTCGGGCTGGCAAGCCAGGCAGATGGCATGGCAGTCAAGCGCATCGCGCATCACCATTTGCTGAGGCAGAATAATGCGTCCTTTAGGTGCAGAACTATCGATTGGGATAACCAACACAATAAGATCGTTCTCTTCCAACAAATCGGCTACAAGACGCTTGTTCGATTCGACCTGCTGAGCGCAAGAACCAATGAGGTCCTTGAGCTCATAGATACCTTCTCCCGTTTGAGCACTTACGAAGATTTCATTTTCAGCAAGTGAGCGCGAAGCGCGTTTCTCGTCCGAGAGAGTGTCTGCCTTATTGAAGGCGATCACATAGGGAATTTCTCTCCGTTTGAATGCTTCAACAAGCTCGCGATCGGCTTCTTGAAGCCCGCAGGCAGCGTCGACTACCAGCACCGCACAATCGCATTGGCGAAGTGCTTTTTTTGCCTTAGCTACACGTTGAGCACCTAGATCACCTTCGTCATCGATGCCGGGAGTATCGATGATAACTACCGGTCCTAAAGGTAAAAGCTCCATAGCTTTTTTGACGGGGTCGGTAGTGGTTCCTTTTGTGTCGGAAACAATAGAAAGATCCTGATTGGTAAGAGTGTTAACAACACTAGATTTTCCTGCATTACGAATGCCGAAAAACCCAATATGCAAACGCTCAGCGGAAGGGGTAGCGTTAAGACTCATGAGAGAGATCCTCCTTGCTAGAAGCGGTAGTCGCGGCCAACACCGTTGACGATGTTGGCGATATAGTCCTTTGCGAGTTCTTTGGTCTTGGGGTTTGCCACTTTTTGCAGTTCTTGTTGGATGATATTCATACCTTTTGCTCTCGTTTCAGGAGAAGCGTAATCGGTTAAATATTCAGCCAAGGTAATCAAGGCATTGGGGTGGCAGAAATTCGAGATCTCGCCATTTTTGCAAAACGACATGAACCTATCGCCGGTGCGGCCTGCGCGATAGCATGCAGTGCAGAAACTTGGGATGTGATTGTTGTCCAAAAGCCAGTTAATTACCTCATCAAGGGTACGTTGGTCTGAAACATCGAACTGTTCTGTATCATGAGGACGCACTTCTTCGGTATAGCCGCCTACCGTAGTACGCGATCCGCCGCTTATTTGTGAAATGCCATATTGCAGAGCGTGTTCGCGTACCGTTTGATTTTCGCGAGTTGAAATAATCATGCCAGTATAAGGTACCGAAATACGAATAAGGGCGATCAGCTTTTCGAACATATCGTCGGGAATACCATTGTCGAATTCGTCAGGATCGATATCCATAGCAGGCTTTACGCGAGGAACGCTGATAGTATGAGGGCCAACTCCATGAACTGCTTCGAGGTGTTCTGCGTGCATCAAAAGGCCTGCAAATTCATAGCGATATCCCTCAAGGCCAAACAGAACTCCTAATCCCACATCATCGATGCCGCCTTCCATGGCGCGGTCCATCGCCTCGGTGTGCCAGTTGTAGTCGCTCTTTGGGCCCGTGGGATGAAGACGCTGATAGCTTTCTTTGTGGTAGGTTTCCTGGAACAGGATGTAGGTGCCAATCTCTGCTTCTTTAAGCATGCGATATTCATCTACCGTCGTTGCCGCAATGTTGACATTGACGCGCCTGATCGCGCCGTTTTTATGCTTGATGGAGTAGATGGTATGCATGCTTTCCAAGATGTATTCAATGGGGTTGTGCTTAGGATCTTCGCCCGCTTCGATAGCAAGACGCTTATGACCCATGTCCTGAAGCGCAATAACCTCAGTGCGAATTTCTTCTTGGGTGAGTTTGTGCCTTGGGATTTCACGATTTTTTACGTGATAGGGGCAGTATAAGCAGCTATTTATGCAGTAGTTAGAAAGGTAGAGCGGCGCAAACAGTACAATACGATTGCCGTAGTAAGCTTGTTTAATGTCGTGGGCAAGCTCTTTTATCTCTTTGGTGATTTCAGGATCTTGGCAGGCAAGCAGCACCGAAGCTTCACGGTGCGTGATGATGGTGCCGTGATCGTTGGAAGGATGAAGATTCATGCGCGCTTTATCAAGGATTGAGCGACATAGTTCAATATCGTTTGCATGCGCATCGGCATAGGCTAAGGTTTCTAGAATCTCTTCGTGATTGATAAACTCATCGGCGCAGAGAGACTTAGGGTTATAGGGAAAAGATGCCATAATTTATAACCTTTCTGGATCTCCGCGATCTACTACTAAATGGTAGCCAATCGCATTCATATCGGTATTAAGAAGGTTTAAATGTTCAGCAGCTTCGGTACCGGTATGAGCTTTGTTGTTATAGAGTTCGTAATTTGCCCGCACGTTGAGAGGCGACAGATTCGGCATAACGACATTGGCGCCTGACAGCATACCCTTGGTCCTACCTTGCGGGTCGAGCGATCCGAGCGCGGTAGTTGCAGGAAGCAATACGGGCGGATGAATAATACGTATTAAAGAAAGCAGAAAGCAGGTTAACTCAACGCTGCCTGCAGGTTTATCGTGAAAAGGCGTGGCGTGATGGGGAATGAAGGGCCCAATACCGCACATTTCGGGTTTGAAATGCTCAATAAACTTTAAATCATGTGCAAGATCGGAAGAGGTTTGGTAAGGGGCTCCCACCATAAAGCCACAGCCAACCGCGTACCCAACGGCTCGAAGATCCTCTAAGCAGCGAAGACGGTTTTCTAAGTGCATATCTTGAGGATGAAGTTTGGTGTATAAATCCTTACAAACCGTTTCATGGCGGAGAAGATAACGATCGGCTCCCGCATCAAACAAGCGCTGGTAGCTTTCGCGGCTTCGCTCACCTAGTGACAACGTGATGGCGCAATCGGGATAAGCAGCTTTAAGCTCGCGCAGAAGATCGACGAGACGATCATCCTTAAACCAAGGATCTTCTCCTCCCTGCAAAACAAACGTTCTGAACCCAAGTTTGTAGCCTTCATGGGCGCAGGTAAGAATATCTTGAGGGGAAAGACGGTAACGTGTGCAGGTGGCATTGCTTTTTCGAATACCGCAGTAAAGGCAGTCGTTTTTGCAATAGTTGCTAATTTCGATAAGACCGCGAATAAAAACAGAAGTGCCGTAGATGTCTTCTCGAATTTGACATGCCTTAGCTGCAAGGAAATCGCTTACCTCTTGGTTGCGGGAGGTAATAAGCGTCTCGTATTCTTCTAAACTCAGCGATCGTGTTTGTACAAGTTTGTGAGCAAGCTCTAAAAGAGAGGCGGGCTCAGCGTTGGTGAGGGTGCCTTGTTTGTCTTTTCTTTGTTCGGGCGTTTCCTGGGTATTTTTGCCTTGGGCATTTTCGCTTCGGCTAGGAGCACCTTGTGCGTTGATATGTGTACGTTTTTGCATCATTTGCTGAGTGCGCCTTCCAGGCGATCTGCTTTCGGATAATTGTCGGATAATACAGCTTCATAGTTAAACCGGCAGGATACTCACGAAAGTATCCCACCGGCATTTCAAGTACGTAACAAGAATAAGGTTGTCTCGAGACGGTTACCGTACGGTCATCGTCTAGTTATCAAACGGTATTCTTTAAATATCCCACGCTTTCTGCTCGGTATGAAGCCATGCTTCTGCAGTTTCAGAAAGAGGCTTACCAATCCAATCGGCATAAAGCTTTTGGATATCGGGATTGTCGTGCGAGCAACGGAGCGTGTCGTTAGAGTCGAGGCGATTCAAGATCTTTGCGCGCTCGGCTGCCTTTTCCGCGTTGAATTCGATGGGCTGTCCGCCGCCACCAACGCAGCCGCCAGGGCAAGCCATTATTTCGACAAAGTCGTAATCAACCTTTCCTGCTTCAAGAGCGTCTAACAGCTTTGAAGTGTTTTCCAACCCGCTTGCTACTGCGATCTTGATAGTTAAATCAGCAATTTCTAAGGTCTTGTCGGTCCAAGGACGATCAGGCGTTGCTTCAGTGGTGTCGCAGGCTGCAAAGTCGGGATTCTTGCCCGTCAAAATGAAGGCAGCTGTACGAAGAGCAGCTTCCATTACGCCACCAGTTCGACCAAAGATGGTGCCCGCACCGGTAGATAAACCGAGAGGATTATCGAAGGGAACTTCGGGCAAATCGGCACAGTTTATCTTAAACATGCGCAACATGCTGTTGAATTCGCGGGTCGTAAGAACAGCATCTACGTCTGGGCCAGCTTCAGTGGAAAGTTGAGGAACACCGCATTCGTATTTCTTGGCAACGCAAGGCATAACAGAAACAACGAACAAGCGCTTCTTGCCCTCCGCTTCCATAGGCTCTTTTAAGGTGTTCTTTACAACTGCGCCCATCATCTGATGAGGAGACTTGCTAGAAGAAAGCTGCTCTACAAACTGTGGGTAATGAAGTTTTGCGAAACGAACCCAACCAGGGCAGCATGAGGTAAACATGGGGCGCTTTTTGCCCGAGGTGTACCACTCGATAAATTCGTTGCCTTCTTCCATGATGGTCAAGTCGGCTGCAAAGTCGGTGTCGAACACGCGGTCAAAGCCCAGAGATTTTGCTGCAGCAGCCATGCGTCCAGGGGTTGCTTCTTCGTGGGAAAGACCCATCACTTCACCCCAAGCGGTACGGATAGCAGGAGCAAATTGGACAATGGTCATCGTGTCAGGATCGGCGAGCGCTTCCAAAACAGTGTTGATATCGTCACGAGCGGTAAGAGCGCCGGTGGGACAGTGAGTAATGCACTGGCCGCACAAAGAACAGCCTGCTTCGCTAATTTCTTTGCCTTCTCGTACGGTGATACCGCGGAAAGCAGCAGGACCCTTAAAGTCCCACACGCTGCAATGCTGAACTTTTGCGCATTCAACAACGCAGCGTCCGCAGCGAATACATTTGCTTGCATCGCGCTGCAGAGGGAAATCTTCATCCCATGCTTCGAAATCGAATACGGGGTCAAAGTCGAGCTCACCTACATTGAGTTCGGAAGCGGTGTATTGCAGTGCACACGTGCCGCTGCGCTGGCAGGTGGTGCACTCGCTGCGATGGCCTTCCAAGATGGTGCGCATATTTTCACGACGAGCTGCGATAACACGAGGTGAATTGGTGCGTATTTCCATGCCGTCATGAACAGGTGTGTTGCAGGCGGCACTGAGAGCGTCGTCACCTTTAGTTTCTACTACACAAATGCGACAGGAACCGATTTCGTTTAAGTCCTTCATCCAACACAGCGTAGGAATGGAAACGCCTGCTGCATGAGCAGCATCCAAAATAGTGGAGCCTTCTTCTACGGATACGGCTTTACCGTCAACAGTTACGTTAAACATATTGGACTCGGCCTCCTTCCATTACGCCGCAGCCATAATGGTCGCAACGCAGGCAACGACCGCATTCTTGCTGGGCTTCTTCCAAGCTCATTTCAACTTCGACTGCATCAAAATCGTGCTTGCGCTGATATGCGGGACGCTCAACGGGGTTGACACGACCGCAAGCAACACGGTTGTTGGGCTTAGGCGCTGGAGCGGTTGCCCCGTAATCAAGTTCGTGGTCAAAGCCCAGATAGTCATCGATATTACGTGCAGCAACTTTACCTGCACCAATAGCAACAATAACCGTCTTAGGTCCTACTTGGCAGTCGCCACCAACAAAGACGTTGTCGGGACCGCGGAGTGCCTTTAAGTGCTCGTCTGCCTGGAAATAGGTGCGATCAGCTTCCATGCCGAACTGCTCAAAAGGCTCAGATTCGATAGACTGTCCTACCGCAATCAAGATAATGTCAGCCTCAATACGGTAGAGAGGCTTGTTTGCCTTTTGAGGTGTGGGGCGACCGCCCTTTACCGGGCCGATCATCTGGGGCTGAGTGTAGAGTGCGGTGCAATGACCGTTTTCTACTTCGATGTGATCAGGCGCTTGCAACACACACATCTCAACGCCTTCTTGCATAGCTGAATCAATTTCAGAACGCAAAGCCGTCATATCTTCAATACGGCGACGATATGCGATGGTGACGCTTTCGGCACCTGCGCGAACGCTTGTGCGTGCGCAGTCCATAGCAACATTGCCGCCACCAATAACGACAACCTTCTTGCCTGTGAAGTCAGGGTAGTTGTCTTCGCCGATTTCGGTAAGCAATTCAACGGCGCTCATTACGCCTTCAGCATCAGAGCCTTCCATGCGCAAGCTCTTGCCGCCCTGTGCACCAATAGCCACATAGCAAGCATCGTAGTCCTTCGAGATTTGCGTCATGGTGTCAGTGTCGATATCGCTTTCGTAGTGGACGGTGATATCGCCTGTTGAAAGAATTGCGCGAATATCTTCATCAAGACGCTCGCGAGGGAAACGGTAGGCAGGAATGCCATAACGCATCATGCCGCCTAAGTGCTTGCGGCGCTCAAATACATGTACCTCATGGCCCATCAAAGCGCAGAAATAAGCACAGGTAAGACCAGAAGGACCACCGCCGATGACGGCAACTTTTTTGCCGGTAGGATCGGCCGGCTTAGGTGTTTGAACCTTATCTGCAGGCATGCTGTCAACAGCGAACTTCTTGATGCCGCGGATATTGATAGGTGCATCGATCAAGGTTCGACGACAACGCTCTTCGCAGGGATGCTCGCACACAAAAGCGCATGCGGTGGGGAAGGGGTTGTCTTTGCGGATCATGTTGATTGCGCCAGCGTAGTCGCCCTCGCCAACCAAGGCGATATAAGCAGGAACGTCTACATGCGCAGGACACATGGTCTCACAAGGAACAGTTTGAGTGTTGCCTTCTTGGCATGAAAACTTGGTTACGTGGCTTTCGTATTCTGAGGCAAAAGTGTCCATTCCTTGAAGAAATACTTCTGCTGCATGCCAACCAATAGCGCAGTCGGCAGTATCACGAATCACACGCGCCTTTTTGCGCATGGTATCTAATAAATCAGGGGTGCCCTCAAACGCGAGAACAGCTTCAAGCATACCTTCAAGCTGAGGAATTCCTTCGCGGCAAGGAGTGCACTTTCCGCACGTCTGACAGCCGCTTGTTTGTAACAACGAGAGCTGCAGAGCGACGGGGCACATTCCAGGGGGCGTTGCTTCAATACGGCGAGCGAACTCTTGCATAAAAGCGTTTTGCTTGGCATCGTCTTTTGCAACAGGTGCCACGGATAGTTTGCTCATCCAATCCTCCTAACATGTGAACGAGTGAGTTGTAGCGTTATGTTGGGCTCGGTGCTACAAAGCTAAAGGCTTGTCTGCATATTTGCCTGTGCCTGTTCGGGGTGGTGCCGAAGCGCACTCTGATGCGCAAGCACATCCCCTTGTATTTTTAGGCACAATTTTTAATAACAACGTAGGCAAAATTCACACAAACACGCCTGCCCAAAAACAGAAGACAGGCGGCAAGGTAAGCGCAAAAAGCCTTCAAGTAATTGTATAAAACAGAGTGTTTTATTAGACAAATAAATTTATGCAAACTATCAGCCTTTTTATAAATTTTGGCGTAAAAAAGCCCCCGTGATCTTCTCAGGCGAACGGTATAAATTTTCAGGTGAACGGAAATATTCCTTTAAGAAAGTCGCTAAAAAAATGAACGGGTTACTTTGGAATGAGCAGAAGCCTGTCGGAGGCTTAGGTGAGGCGGTAGTAGCGGCTCATATGCGCCGCATGAAAATCACTTCGCGTTTAAGCTCGTATTTAAGCTGAATCTAAGCTGAATTGGTCAACGGCTGCAATTTGGGGGTAAGTGGTGGACAAAAATATTGGTTTTGTCCGAAAATATTCACGATTTTTCGCGATTCATTCAAAGAAAGAAGCTATTTTCGCAAAAAAATAGACAAACACGAATTACTGACCATCCCCATCAACCTCCGCGATCGCCATACTAGAAAGGTGATGTAATAAGCCCGACTGCACCAGAGGTAAGCAACGCGCTTTCGCTGCAGCGCAGAGCGGGTTCCATCGTTAAAAACAATGGAAGGAGAAAGTCTGTATGTCCACTACAGATAAACTCAATGGCTTCGG